>CAZOQT010000004.1:32844-57036 GCA_964582265.1 uncultured Candidatus Peribacteria bacterium | reverse complement strand
TATTTAGATTCGCAAAATTTATTTGGTTTTTAAACAAAAGAGGCCTACAATTGACCAGCATTTATCTCTTCATATAAATTTATGGCAGGTTTTACTTTTACCGACAGCAATTTTGAACAGGAAGTTTTAAAAGAACAGGGGCTGGTGCTGGTAGATTTTTTTGCAGTATGGTGTGGACCATGCAAGATGATGGCACCGATAATGGACAAACTAGCTGAAGCTTATAAAGGAAAAGTTAAAATTGGCAAACTCGATGTTGATGAAAATCAGCAAGTAGGTGAAAAATATGGTATTCAAAGCATACCAACACTTATTTTCTTTAAAAATGGAGAATTGGTAGATAAGGTCGTTGGATTTCAAAGCGAAGAGGCACTAAAACAAAAGCTGGATGCTTTGATGTAATTTACATTTTAAAAAGAGCGTATTTTTTTACGCTCTTTTTTTGTGTATAAATTTTAAAATAATTCTTGTTGTGTTCCTTTTTTCTTTGGTGGTAAATATTTTTTACCAGAAATATTTTTTGAAGCTTTCAAAGACTCTGCCTGTGCAATTTTATCGCATTCATTGTTCCATTTATTTTTTGCGTGCCCTTTAACCCAAACATAATTAACGTCTAGTGCTTCAGCTAAACCATCCAACTCTTCCCACAAATCCTTATTAGCTTTTCTTTTCCATCCTTGAGTAAGAGTTTGAATTACTAAATTAGAATCTGAATATAAATTTATTTCAGAATTTTGCAGATGATTTTTTGTGATAAATTTTAACGCTTCAATCACCGCCAACATTTCCATACGGTTGTTTGTAGTTAAATTTTCATTACCTTGTAAAATCTGATATGGAATTTCACTGGATTTTTGCAAAATGATTGCACACCAACCACCTGGGCCAGGATTCCCTTTACAGCTTCCGTCAGTGTAAATTTCAATTTGTTTAATTTGCATAATTTTAATCTAAATTCACGTGCAGCATAATTGATAAAAATTTTTTTGTGAAATGATTTTTAAAAATAAAAAAATTAATTTTGAAAAATATTTTTTTTTAAATCACTGAAAATTTTATTTTTTGTTTTAAAAACTTTACATCTAAAAAAAAATTTGTTACGATTTGTAACGTCATAGTTTCTGAAAGACAATTATTTTTTAACCCTTTCTCTTCCATGGTGATGAAGAAAAAGAAGGCTACTAAAAAGGTTGTAAAGAAGGTAGCTAAAAAGCCTGTAAAAAAGGCTGCTAAAAAGGTTGTAAAGAAGAAGAAAAAATAGTTTTTCTTTACAAAAAAAGACCCCGCAAAAACGGGGTCTTTTTTTTGTCATTTATTTGTGAGATGATAGTATCCTCCTCAAGAATAAAGTTAGCATGAGCAAAGATCATCAAAATATTTTAAACCAGTTCGCGGAAAAAATTTTTTTAGAAAAAAATCATCATTCATATTTTTCCGCGTTAAAAAATATTTTTAAGAAGCATTCTGGAAAATTTGTTTCGTTCAAAAAACCTGCGCAAATTATTTTAAAAGTATTTGGTATAATTTTTTTAATAATTCTTGATGCGGTTATTTCACTTTATTTAACTTTTGGGCGTAACTTGCCGGATATTTCCAATATTAAAAACC
Organism: uncultured Candidatus Peribacteria bacterium; assembly: GCA_964582265.1. Taxonomy (GTDB): domain Bacteria; phylum Patescibacteriota; class Gracilibacteria; order UBA1369; family UBA1369; genus JBAZYK01. The sequence continues at coordinate 55,428 of CAZOQT010000004.1, read as the reverse complement.
TTGGATTTGCAGAGACAACACATATATATGATCTCAACGGACAGGAGCTATATCAAATTTTTGCAAAAGAGAACAGAAAATATATTTCATTAAAAGAAATCGATCCCAAAATTACAAATGCAACTTTAGCCATTGAAGATAAAAATTTCTATTATCATTTTGGTTTTGATCCAATTGGAATTGTTCGCGCACAAATAAAAAATTTCCAGGCAGATGGAATTGCGCAGGGTGCGTCAACCATAACTCAACAATTGGCAAGAAATGTTTTTCTTTCTCCAGAAAGAACTTATGATAGAAAGATAAAAGAAATTCTTCTAGCAATGAAATTGGAGTGGGCATATAAAAAAGAGGACATTTTAGAAATGTATTTAAATAAAATCGCCTATGGTTCAAACGCTTTTGGAGTTGAAGCAGCCGCTCAAACTTTTTTTGGCAAATCGGCAAATAACGTAAGTTTGGTAGAGGCCAGCATATTGGCCGCCCTTCCTAAAGCGCCTTCATACTATTCTCCATTCGGACCGCATGTGAAAGATTTAATAGGATTTTGCAATGCAGAAGATCCAAGTTACACGTGTACTTCCCCGCAAGATTCTAATTATGTTTGGGGACGCAAAGATCTTGTATTACAAAGGATGGTTGAAAGTGGATACATTAAAACACCTGATTTCTTAGAAGCTTGGAAAGAAGGTTTAGGCCTAAAATTTATTAAACCAAAAGTAAAAATTGAAAACGCACATTTTGTTTTTTATGTTAAAAATTTCCTAGAAAAACGTTATGGAAAAGAAGTTGTAGAAAATGGTGGATTGCAGGTTACAACAACACTTGATCCAAATATGCAAAAGCTTGCAGAAAAGGCTGTAAAAGATCATGCAGCTGCCAATGCAAGATTGGGTGCAAATAATGCTTCATTAATAGCATTGGATCCAAAAAATGGCCACGTTAAGGCAATGGTTGGCTCCAGAGATTTTTGGGATGAAAGCATTGATGGTCAAGTTAATGTGGCTTTAAGTCCAAGACAGCCGGGATCTTCTTTTAAGCCTTTAGTTTACGCAGCAGCAATTCAAAATGCTGGAATTGGCTCTGGGACATATTTGAATGATTATAAAACTTTATTTAATCATAAAGACATACCAAAAGACTATGATGGAAATTACATAGGTCCCATGACTATTAGACAAGCTCTAGGCGGTTCAAGAAACATTCCTGCAATTAAGGCATATTTCGTTGCGGGGGAAGAAGATAAAATTTTAGATTTTGTAGAAAAGCTTGGAGTAAAAAGCTTAAGAGAATTTAAAAATGAATTTAATAAAAATTTACAGCATGGTTGGACTTTTAATTATGGCTGGCCCATGGCAATTGGTAGCGGTGAAGTTTCACTAATTGAAATGGTAGGTGCTTATAGTGTATTTGCCAATCAAGGCAAATTTGCGGAGCCAAACCCAATCCTTGAAGTTAAAGATCGGTATGGAAACTTGATCGAAAAATTTGACTCAAAAGAAACTGGTGCACAAGTTATTGATCCACAAATAGCCTATATTATTAATAATATGCTAAGTGATATTTGGGCCCGTCCGGCCGGCTCTTGGCGAAATCTTTTAACTATACCAGGTCAAAACGTGGCTGCCAAAACTGGAACATCTAACAAAGTTGTGCGAGGCTATAATGTCCCAAATAATGATTTAACAATTGGCTACACTCCTTCAATTGCGGTTGGAGTATGGGTTGGAAATACAAATGGCAGCAATTTGAGAAGCAATGCTTATAGTTTGTACACATCTGATCCTATTTTTCACCAATTTTTAGTCGAAATTTTGAAAAATAAGCCAAAAGAAGACTTCCCAATTCCAGATGGAATAAAATCAGTTGGAAAAGAAGTTTATCCAAGTTGGGGCGATCCAAAGAAAAATTATGAATACATGTTTGTGCGTATCAAAGAAAAGCCACCAGAAGACCCGCAAAATGCACCGCAAACTCAGCAGTCCCTCTTACAACAAACAAGCCAGACTCAAAGCAGCTTGTAAATTATTTTCCGAGCACTGGAGCGGTATACGGGAATCGAACCCGTGTTTCAGCCTTGGGAAGGCCGCGTTCTACCATTGAACCAATACCGCAACAATATCGCGCATATATTACTTTTTTCTAATCAGAAAGCAAGTGTGGGCTTGTATAGTTTTTGAAATGAAATCTGTGGGGATAGTTTTTTGTGTAATATCTTCAATTGTGCATGGCAATAAGGCTTTTTGATTCAGAGAGAAGTCGGTTTTATTATTGGAAAATACAATAAAGCCGTTTGGATTTAATAATTCCAATGCATCATTTATTAATTTGGGATGATCCTTTTGGACAGAAAAGTGCTCGCTTTTATTTTTTGAAAAAGTAGGTGGGTCTATAATTATAATGTCAAAATGTAAATTTTTCTTTTTGGCGTATTTGAAAAATTCAAAAGTGTCCATTTTGTAAACCCAGTTTTTTTCAAGTGGATGATTATTCAATTCCAGATTTTTCTTTATCCAGTCGCAATAAGTTTTTGACAAATCCACACTGAAAGTTTTGGAGGCACCACCTTTTGCGGCATAAATGCTAAATGATCCAGTGTAAGCAAAAGTATTTAATACAATTTTATTTTTGCTTTGTAATTGAACCCATTTACGAGTTTCACGATGATCTAAAAATAAGCCTGTATCCAAATAATCAGATAAATTGATATGAAATTGGCTACCATATTCAGTGACCACAATGTTTTTTGGCGTTGATTTAGGTAGATTCAAATCCTGCTTAGTTCGATTTTTATAGAAAAAATTTTCAATTTTAAGCAAATTGGTTAAATCCTGCTCAATCATTTTAATTTTTTCGGAATTGATAATATCAAAAACATGAATTACGGCGTTATCAGCGTAAATATCAATAACTACTGGCAAAGATCTAATGCTACGATTATAAAGTCGATATGCCTCCAAGTTATTTGCCTGAAGGTATTTTTTAATTTTTTGATAAAATGGTAGAAATGTATTCATCGTTAGTTATATATGCTATAATGCAGTTGTTTGTAAACTAAAATTCTTGAAAATAAAGCTTTTTAAAAATAAAAAAGGCCTTTCCATAATAGAAGTAATTATTGCTACCAGTATTTTTGTAATTCTGGTTTCTGCAATTGTACCTTTATACATAGGGGGCTATGACACAAGTATAAGAGACACCAGTAAATTACAGGCGGATATGCTGGTGCAGCAAGGATTAGAAGCTGTGCGCTCCATTCGTGATCAAAATTTTAGCAATCTCACTAATGGAGATCATGGACTAACTAGAGCTGGTGGATATTGGGCATTTAATGGAACTCAAGATACTGTTGGAAAATTTACCCGAGTAGTAAATGTTACTGATGCTACCAGAAACGCTGCTTGTGCTCTTGGTGGCATTAAAACAGATGTTTACACTAAACAAGTTACAGTGACAGTAACCTGGAATTACACTACGGGCAGTGTGGGGCAAGAAAGTGTTAAAGAATATTTGGCAAATTGGATGGAACGAGGCGGTTGTGAAGAAGCTGCCAACTTATTAATAGATTTAAGCGGTGCCTATTTAAGTTCAGATGAGCATAGAGTTGCGGGTATAACATTACAAAATATGGGAAATGTGCCTATTACGATTGATAAAGTTAAAGGTGAATGGGACAACGGAGCCAAGATAGAAGAAGTAAAAATGGCTTCTAATATTGTCTGGAAATATAATAATACAGGAAGTCCCCGTGGTAGACAGTCTTCCGGAGTTGAGCTTGATGTAACTAATGTGGTTTTACCTGCGCATTCGGGAATAATATCCTTGGATCATTTTTTCTTTACAGAAGAAATGGAGCATGCAGATTTCACTTTTTATGTAACCATGATTGACGGAAGTGTAAGATATGAACATATTGATAATTTACATGACTAATGAACAGGCCCATTTGTAAATCAGGTTTTACGCTGGTTGAAATTATTGTTTATATCGCGCTCTCCGTGCTGGCCTTTATGTTTATTATTGGAATTGGACAAAATCTGCTAATTGGTACGGCAAAAGTTCAAGGGGAAAGAGAACTTTCTTTTAATGCCAGAACTGTGATGAACTTAATTTCTCAGCGCATCAGGGGTGCAACTAGCGTTGTTACAGCTAGCTCGACCTTTAATACTAACCCAGGCGTTTTGACATTAACCTATCCAGGAATTAGTCCAAGCATTATTTTTGATACATACACCAAGACGCTGACTAAACCGACTGGCGGCACTTATATAATTAGAAAATTGAGAATGAAAGAAGGCAGTGGATCTTACATTGATCTTACGAATGACAAACTGAATATAACCAATTTTGTAGTAAGAAATTTAACCAGATCAACTGAGCGAAAAAATATTAATATTGAATTGACTTTTAGTGAAGCAAATCCGAATAATGATCCAAATATTAATGAGTCTCTAAGCTTGGAAACTGCTATTTCTTTAAGACAGTAGCATGAAAATAAATGTAAACATGGCGAACAGCTGTTTTAAAAAATCCAAAAAAGGTATCATCGTGCTGCTTTTTATGATTGTGACTGCTGTCATAATTGTGACGGCTACCCTTGGCATTGCCTTTTCAAACATAAATGCCAATCAAATAAGTCAATATCAGGGCATAAGCAATCAAGCTTTTTTGAACCTTGATGGGTGCCTGGAAGAAGCATTGGGCAGGTTAAACCGAGATAATTTTTATGCAGGTGGCACAATAACCATTGACAATACAACCTGTACAGTTAGTATCACTGGGACAGATCCAACTAGGACCATAGGTATAACCGCAATAAATCAGGATTACACTAGAAAAGTACAGGTTTCAGTTAACATTTTCCCAACAATTACAATCTCCAGCTGGCAGGAATTAACTTCATAGATTTATGTTTGATTTTTTTCAGAAACGACCATTTGCCTTACATGTTACAGATAAACTGATCCAGCTTATGAAAGTAAGCGGATCTCTGGAAGATCCTAGGGTGGATTTTTTTATTGAAAAACCTTTACCTACAGGTGTAATTGTTGCTGGAGAAATAATGAAAAAAGATGAATTACGTGATAAAATTTTGCAATTAATGGAAGAAGCAAAAATTAAAAACAATGCAGATGTTGTTTTGACCTTTGATGAAGCTGCATGCTTTGAAAATACCTTTTTCTATAATGGATCAATTGATGAGGAAGCGGTTGTTGGCTTCCTTTATAAAAAAATTGGCATGATGATGCCGGTAGCTTCAGACAGACTTAAATATGACTATATCGTCTATGGTCTTGGAGATATGAAGATTATTTTTATGGTTGCCAGTAAATCTGCACTCGTGAGCGCATATCATGATTTTTTAAAAAAAGAATGTAATCTAAACCCAATTGCTTTTGAACCAGAAATTTTAAGTTTGATGCGTAACATTTCGTTTCCATCCAATTTAAATAAAGGTTATCTTTTCATTTTAGCTCATAATAACGCAATAAATTGGTATCTTATGGAAAAGGGATTAATTTTTGATAGTAATTCAGCTAAATTACAGAATTTGTCTGATGCTTTGGGGGATTTACAAAAATCAATAAAGTTTTTTAAAGAGAAAACGAATCAGGAAGTAGAAAAAATTCTGGTTACTGGGGCTGACTTAAATCAATTGGAAGTGCTAAAACAATTACAAATTGAGATGGTAGATTATAATGAATACTTTATAAAACCTCTTACTGATGATCAAAAATCCATCGGTCTAAATTTTTTCATAGTTGGAGGCGCGGCCTTAAAAAAAATCAAGGGACTGGCTCGCAAATTCGAAATTAATCTTTTCAAAAACTGACCTATAGTATATAATTTGTCGGGATTATTTCTTAATTTTATTTAAAATGAAACATCCAAAGAAGAATGGTTTCACCCTCGTGGAACTTATTATCGTAATCGCTGTGATCGCGATTTTGGCAGCAGGTATTTTCGTTGCTATTGACCCTGCAAAGCGTATTAATGCTGCTAACAACGCGCGTCGTTCTACAGATGTAGCTTCAATTTTGGATGCTCTTAAGAAGTATCAAGCAGACAATACAGGTTCTAATTACACAACAGTAGCAGCTTTAACAAATGATTTAAATTATGTAATCGGTACAGATTCATCAGGATGTAATACAGGATGTGGAGCTCTTACAACTCAATCAGCTTGTGTTGACCTTTCAGCTTTACCAAAGAACTATTTAGGTGCTATTCCAAAAGATCCAAAATCAGGTACTGATGCTAAAACAGACTACTACCTAAGCAAAGGAGCTTTAGGTACTCTTACTGTTGGCGCTTGCGATGCTGATGGAGAAGGTGCAGGTGGAAGTGGAACACCTCCAACAATCCAGGTAGTTAGATAATCAAATCAATTTAAAAAGGCCCGCCATACGGCGGGCCTTTTTTTTGCAATAAACAATTTTAAGTAAGGAATTTTTTAACCTTATCTACAGCTTCCTGTAAAGAAACATTCGCCTTGATCATATAATCAACTGCACCCATTTCAATTGCTTTTTTTACGTCATCTTCCTGCCCTAAATTTGATAAAATCATCACTTTAACCTCTGCCAATACAGGATCTGATTTCAAAGCTTTTAATGCTTCAAAACCATCCATTACAGGCATTATTAAATCAAGCAAAATAAGGTCAGGCTTTCGTTTTTTTGCTTCTTCTATGCCCTTTTGGCCATCAGCTGCTACAACAATATCGTACCCCTCTTCTGAAAATTTGGTAAAAAAGATATTGCCATAAAATTTATCATCCTCAATTACGAGAATAAATTTTTTGCCATTTGAAATATCATTTTTTGTATTTGTATCAGTCATTGATTTTTAATTCTAAAAAATATTTTGTAAATTTATTTTCCTCACTTTCCAGCCAGATTTTTCCGCCCCATCTTTCCACATAATATTTCACCATGAATAATCCAAGACCTGTACCTTCTGTCTGTTGTAGAATTGCATTATGCGCTCTAAAAAACTTGGTAAAAACAAGCTTTTGATCATTTTCTGGAATTCCTATACCAGTGTCTTCAATAGTGATTAATAATTTTTTTTCTTTTATATTAAATTTAATTTTAACCTTACCGCCAGTTTTATTGTACTTTACAGCGTTTGATAAAAGATTATCTATTACTTCATTAAAATTCTTTGGATCAACAACTGCTTTTGGCACCCCAAAAGCTGGATTTTCCATAGAAATTGTAACTTGACGCATGGATGCAAAATTTTGCATTTCTTTAATTTGATTTTTGATAATTGAAACAACATCTGTTGCAACTGGAGAGTCCTTGTATACGCCCTCATCAATCGCAGATACATCCAATAACTCATTAATTAAATGAATTATTCTGACATTACTTTCATACATTTCCTGCAATTTTTCCAAATGCTTTGCTGGAACATTTTCTTTGGGCTCAGCTAACATAATTTCCAAATTCCAACGCATACTTCCAAGTGGAGTTCGCAATTGGTGCGCAGCAAATGACAAAAATTCATCCTTTAGGCGTTGAACTTCTTTTTCCTTGGTGATATCTCGAATGGATAAAATCGCACCAATTATTTTGGATTTAACAACTACAGGACTAACAGTAATAGATACTTCCAGCCGTTTGTTGGTTTTAGTAACTAAATGATAATCTTTATTATCAATCAATTTTTCACCTTTTGTAAGACCCAAGTAAACTGGTGATTCCGCTTTATTAAGTTCCTTACCGCTTTCCTTTGCAAGGCGGCAACATTGATAAATATTTCCATTTATCAATTCTTGCTTTTGCTGGTCCAACAAAGTTAACAAAGGCTCATTAACAAAAACAATTTTACCACTTCCATTTACCACAACCATCCCCTCCGCTAAACTAGACAAAATGGCATCCCCCTGAGATTTTTCCTTTTCCAGATTACGTTTTGTCTTCTTTATTTCTTCCATTTTTTTATAAATTTGGTTGGTTCTTTCCTGAATTTTTTGCTCCAAATTTGTATATAGATCTTTTAATTTTGATGTCATTTCATCAAAAGAATTCGCAAGTTTGCCAATTTCATCCTCACGCTTAAAATCTAATTTGTAATTTAAATCGCCATCGGCAATTTTAATTGTACCTTCATATAATTCGTTAACTGGCTCTGCGATATTTCTTCTAAATAGAAATGAAAAGCTACCAATCATAATAATTATAATACCTATCGAAAGAAAAATAATTGATTTTGAAGTAGCTTCGTATTCACCAATTTGGCTTTGAAGGGAATAATTTAACTCAGTTGATAGATTTTGTAATTTATCTATTTTTTCCAATAAAATACCTTTGTACTTTTGCTTATTGTTTTTTTCCAGCTTGTATTGCAGGAAAATCGCTTGTATGTCTTCTTGATTTTGACGCAGGTTCTCAATCATAATTTGATTCTTTTGCTGAGAAAAATCAGCACCAACCAATTTACTGATTTGATTAAAAACCGCGTACCATTCAAGCTCCTGTTTACTTTGCGCTTTATCAAAATAATGCTCGGATATTTGCTTAATCTGTGTAATTTTCTGGTTAATTTCTACTACCCTTTTTCCTTCTTCATAGGCCTGATTCGTTTTAACAGCTGACCCAAAAAGCACTAAGCCAAGAGCCAGGGCTACAAACAATGTAGAAAGTGAACTGATTTGCAGTTTTGTTTTTATTTTCATAATCTCATAGATTCATTCTTCACATTATACCTTAAATGTGCTAAAATATAAAGATTTTTATTAACCAGAAATGGGATGAATGAATCTGCTAAAAAATTATTGGATTTTCTGCTGAAAGGAAATTTTGTAAGTAAATCAGTATATGATGAACTTTGTAAAGCAAGTGAAACAAAACCAGCGGAAGAAGTTATTAGAGAAAAAGATATTTTAACCGATGCCCAGCTTGGACAAATTATTGCAGACTTAAACGGCTGGCGATTTGTGGACCTGGAGCGTGTTATTGTGGATAAAAATATTCTTAATTTGATCCCGGAAGATTTTGCGAAGGCTCAAAATGTGATTTGTTTCAATAAAGAAGGAGAAAAAATCAAACTGGTGCTAAGTAATCCTGATGATACTGTTTTGATTCATTTGCTTCAGAAAACGTTACAATCTCCTTTGGAAATTTATTATTCAACACCTGCAGTAATTCAAAAGTGTCTATATTTTTATCAAAAAGAACTGCAAAGTGAATTTGAGCGATTAATTCAATCTCATCTAAAAGAAGCAGCTTTTTCGGAAAATCAGGATAGCGCAGTAGTTAAAATTGTAGATTTGCTTTTACTTGATGGGTACAAGAAAAAAGCTTCCGATATTCACGTAGAACCACAATATGACCATACTCTGGTGCGTTTTCGTCTTGATGGTGTAATGCATGACATTATAACTTTCCCAAAAAATATACATGAATCAGTTGTGACCAGAATTAAAGTATTGTCACTACTTAGAACAGATGAACATCAAGCACCCCAAGATGGTAAGTTTGAGTACATGTTTGAAAACGAACCTGTTGATATTCGTGTTTCTATTTTGCCAACAACTAAAGGAGAAAACATTGTAATGCGTTTACTTTCCGAAAAGTCTCGCCGCTTTTCTTTGGAAGATTTGGGATTTTCTGAACGTGATTATAATATTTTGCACGAAAACATAAAAAAGCCATGGGGAATGATTTTGGCTACAGGTCCTACTGGTGCTGGTAAAACAACCACCCTGTATGCAATTTTAAAAATTTTAAATAGGCGTGAAGTTAACATTGCAACCATCGAAGACCCAGTTGAATATAACATGGATAATGTTACGCAAATTCAGGTTAACCCAAGAGCAAATTTAACTTTTGCCGCAGGTCTTCGTTCCCTGGTGCGTCAGGATCCAAATATTATTATGGTTGGTGAAATTCGTGATCAAGAAACAGCCTCCATTGCGGTAAACTCCGCCATGACAGGACATCTGGTGCTATCGAGTATTCATACAAATGATGCGGCAACAACCTTGCCACGCTTACTTGATATGGGAATTCAATCATTTCTAGTGGCTTCCACTGTTAATGTAGCTTTGGCACAAAGACTTGTGCGCGCAATCTGTAAAAATTGCATTTATAGTTTTGAAACCACCATGGATGAACAAAGAAAACGCATTCCAGAAGAAATAGTACAAAAATTATTTCAAGGAAAGGACCGTATTTTATTATATAAAGGCAAAGGATGTGAAGTTTGTCAGAATACTGGCTATAAAGGACGTCTTGGTGTGTTTGAAGTACTAGAAGTTACAGATGAAATTCGTGAACTGATTATTAAAAATGCTGCAGCCGACGTCATTAAGGCTCAAGCTGTTAAAGAGGGAATGAAAACAATGTTTGATGACGCTTTACAAAAGGTTTGGAATGGTAAGACCACGGTAGAAGAAATGCTTAGAGTTGTGAAACTATAATAAATTATAAATTGATGCGGCATGCCTCAAGTTCAAAAGAAAAAATCATGGAATATAGAAATTAGTATTGGTGGAGTTAGTGCAACCGAATTACTTTTTTTTACACGACACTTATCACTTGCGTTAAAAAGTGGTTTAACTTTATTTGAAACACTGGCCATGCTACATGATTTGGCTACAGGTAAATTAAAAGAAGTGTTGCGCAGAATAATGAATTTACTTGAAGGCGGCGAAAGTTTTTATAGTTCCCTGTCACATTATCCACAGTATTTTTCTGCACTCTACTTAAATCTGGTAAAGACAGGTGAACTTTCTGGAACTTTGGAAAAAAACCTGGCTTATCTTGCGGAAAACCTGGAAAAAACCCGCACTTTAAAGCAAAAGGTTAAATCTGCCATGATTTATCCAATGTTTATTCTTAGCGCGGTTATAATTCTGGGTATATGTATGGCAATATTTGTATTTCCTAGAATTTTGCCACTTTTCTCGACGCTTGATGTAGAGCTCCCAGTAACAACCCGCATTTTAATTTTCATTACAAACGCCATGAGTCAACATGGCCTATTAATTATTGGGGGGATGATTGTTTTTATAATTTTATTGGTATGGCTGCTTAGACAAAACTTTATTAAGCCCTTCACACATTCAATTATTGTAAGATTGCCTGTATTTGGAAAAATCGTCCAAAATCTTAATCTTGAACTTTTTACACATACTTTAAGCACACTTTTATACAGTGGTATTCCATTGGATCGCAGTTTAAAAATTACGGCGGACGCAACGGACAACCGCGTATATAGAGCGGCAATAAGCCACTTTGTACTTGCGATTGAAAAAGGTAATACCTTAGCCGAATCTTTTGAATCTTATCCAAAACTTTTCCCAAAAATGTTTAAATACATGATTGCAATGGGAGAAAGAACCGGAAGTCTTGATTCCACATTGAAATATTTAAGTGAATTTTATGAATCCGAAGTTGATACAACTGTAAAAAATCTTTCTACAATCATTGAGCCGTTATTGCTGCTTGTAATTGGAAGCATCGTAGGTTTGGTGGCAATGTCTATTTTAGGACCGATTTACAAGATAACTGGTGGAATTAAGAATTAGTAATTAAGAATTTGAAATGATTGCTCATTATAAAAATATGCGTGCTGCAAAAAATGGTTTTACGCTCTTTGAGTTGGTTGTTGTTACAGCAATAATCATTATGATTGCAACTGCAAGCTTTACTATTTCCACTGGTCGTATTATTTCTAACGATTTAAACACTAAAGTTCATGAAATGACATATACCCTGAAATTGGCGCAAATGCGCTCAATAACAAGGTATAAGGACGACACATGGGGTGTTTACTTTAATACTGGCAGTCGCAGTTACACCCTTTTTAAAGGAGCTACCTATGCTGCTAGAAACACTTCATATGATTCAACCATTACTTTACCCAGTGATTTAAGTTTTACCAGCGTAAGCCTTAATGGAGGTGGTTCCGAAGTGCTTTTTGATAAATTAACCGGAAAAACCAGTAGATATGGCACAATAGTGGTAACGCCAACTCAAGGTAGTGCCTGGACAATTACAGTAAATAGTTTAGGCGTAATTGATATCACATAAGCCATTCTGGGGATAATTTGGGATTAAATTGGCTTTTTTGCAGTATTCTTTTGTGCTAAAGTCTTGCAGCATAATGCATTTTATGACTGCCAATAACCATAAAATAAGCCAATTTGACCTGCAAAAAGAAGCAGAAAGGCTGTTTCAAAAACTGCAGCACGTACCTTATACGCTTGAACAGTGTGAACGCTTTGCCCCGCTTACTTTAGAGATAAAAGCTCTTAAAGAAGCGAAAAATGCAGTTATTTTGGCGCATTCATATCAAACTCCAGATATTCTATTTGGGATAGCCGATTTTCAGGGTGATTCATATCAATTAAGTAAAATTGCAGCAGAAACCACTGCGGAAATGATCATATTTTGTGGAGTAAAGTTTATGGCAGAGACAGCCAAGATTTTAAATCCTAATAAACAAGTGATTTTACCAGCTGTTAAGGCTGGCTGTTCACTTGCTGATGCAATTAATGCAGATGATGTGAGGGCGCTAAAAACTCAATATCCTGGCGTCCCTGTTGTTTGCTATGTAAATACTTCGGCAGAAGTAAAGGCAGAGGCTGACGTTTGTTGTACTTCTGCCAACGCGCTAAAAATAGTAGAAGGATTGAAATCGGATAAAGTTATATTCATCCCTGATGAATATATGGCAGAAAACTTGCAGGCTATGACTAAAAAGAAGATTATCTCATGGCATGGGAAATGTATTGTGCATAAAGATTTTAAAGCAGCCAAGATTGAAATATTTAAAAGAAAATATCCTGGACTTAAAGTCTTGGCTCATACTGAATGCGCGCCCGAAGTGGCTATGGCGGCTGATTATGCCGGTGGAACTGGCGATATGATTCGTTTTGTGAAAAATTCAGATGCGCCTTACTTTATGTTAGTAACTGAATGCAGTTTTTCTGATAGACTTAGGGTTGATTTTCCAGAAAAGAAATTTTTGGGGATGTGTGCACTTTGTCCATACATGAAATTGAATACTTTACCTTTAGTTTTGCAAACTTTGCGTGAACCAAAACCAGAACAGGTAATTGATATACCAGAGGAAATTAGAATAAAAGCCGAAAAATCACTAAAAAAAATGTTTGAATTGAGTAATTAATTCTATATGGCTAGAATGTATCGTTTTTTTCTAAGAAATAGCACAATTACTCCAGGAGATTTTGATTTAAACGCGCAATCTGAACCGGAGATAATTTTTCAATTAAGCACTGTGCTAAGGGCTAAAGCCGGAGATAATGTGGTCCTGCTTAATAATGGCAATACAACTGAATGCAAATATTCAGTTTTGGAAGCAAATAAACATCACGTGAAACTGGAATTCATGGAAAGCAAAAAAAATGAAAATGAATTGGACTTTGAATTGAATATTTTAATTTGTCTTCCAAATAAGCCAGATAAATTAGATTTTATACTGCAAAAAGCAGTGGAACTTGGCGCAACCGGAATTACGCTATTGGAAAGTGACTTTTCACAAATGAAACATCATCTAAAACCAGAAAGAATTCAGAAAATATTGATTGAGGCAGCTGAACAATCTGAAAGAGCAAAAATTACTGATTTTATAATTGGGGGAAAACTGGATCAATACCTAAAAAAACATGCCCATCATGAGCAAATTTTGGTTGCCATGGAAAGAATGAATAAAAATACTAATACCTATGAACTTTTTAAAGATCAAATCAAAAAATATAGTTCGATTTCGCTTTTAATTGGCCCGGAAGGAGGATTCAGTGAAAAAGAAAAAAATCTAATAAATGATTTACAGCTAAACTGTTTTTCCTTAGGAAAGCGTGTTTTGCGCATGGAGACAGCCATGATTGCCAGCGCTGCAATCATTTCTATTTTGGAAAGATAATAAAAAGCCTAAGCATTGGGCAATATGTCCTTTTTCTTAAATTTGTTTCTTACAACTGTATAAATAATTACCCCTGCTGCTAAAAGCAGTATGAATAAGTTAAAATCTTTCACTATCTTAACTAAAAGTGGAATGTTATTGCCAATGGCATAGCCAACTACGCCGAAAGTAATAGCCCAGGTAATTCCTCCTGTAAGGTTGTAAAAGAAAAAAGTTGGATAATGCATATCAAAAATGCCGGCAAAAACAGCAGCATAGGTTCTTACTACAGCAATAAAGCGCCCAATGAATACGGTTTTGTTGCCGTGTTTTTTAAAAAACTTTTCGACCCTTTCTATATGCCTATAATGAAATATTGGAAAATGCTCAAAGCGCTTAATTATTCTTCTGCCAAATTTTTTGCCAACTAAATAGCCAAGATTGTCGCCTGCAACTGCAGCTACCATTGAAACAATAATTACTGCGGGTAAGTTTAAATAACCTAATGATGCCGCAACGCCACCCATGATTAAAGAAGTTTCGCCTGGGACGGGTATTCCCATGCATTCCAAAAAAATGATTATACCTACAACGGCATAACCATAATCCCTGATCAGCTCAACAACAAGATTAATATTTTCCATGAAAGATCTTAAGTCTTTGGCAGTCTAGCATTTTTTTATATCTCAAGAAAGGGTTAAAAACTGCAGAAAATTTTATTTAGATAATTAAGTGCAAGCTTTTGATCAATAAAAAATGGTGATAGCGCAACCGTAATGATTTTTGATTTTGGAATAAGATTTTTGATTGTTTCAATTTTTAAATTATTGTCTATATAATCAAACTCTGGCGCAAAAAAATCCAAATCAATATCCAGAATAAGATTGGATGTGTGATTTTGAAAAAATGATTTTTGCTGAATTTGTTCATGCAATTTAATAAGTGAAGCTTCAGAATTAATGAAAATTATATCCGTGATTAAATCCGTATGCTGCGCAGCTGGAATAAAATTCCCAACATTTAAAACACTGTTAGTGTAATCGAATAACTTCTCCAAATTTTCCGAATCATTTTTGGATAAAAAGCTTTTTGGCATGCGGTTATCTTTATGTTGATCAAAATGAATCAACATTGCATTGTTTGCCAAAATTCCCTCAACTTTACTTAACTGCCAAAAATAAAAAGCATGATTGTGATTATCAAAAACGTATACCGGGATTTGGTCAATTGTGGCTTTAATAAATGAACTCAAACCTCTACAAGATTGTAGTTTGCCGTCATCATCAAAATCTTCAAAAACAATTTCCTGGCCTATTTCCACATCTTTAATCGTCCCCTCTTTTATTGCTGGGACAAATAGTTTTGGACTTTGGCGGGTTTTGAAGCTGAAAGCATTATTTGAAATTTCCTCATGAATCCAAAACGGCTTATAATACATATTTTTAAGACTAGCAATAGACATTTTTAAATGCTTGTAATGAATAAATAATTAACATCGTTTAATATAGTATAGGTTTTAAAATTAAATAATTCATCAGTTTCAAAATTATGAAATCGAGACAATTTTTAATTGCGGTTATTATATTATCTTTAACAGGTACTATATTTAATTTAAAAACTTTGGCAGCAGAGCCGGCTTTTTTCAGTGACACTTCAGGCCATTGGGCACAATTTTACATAGAGCAACTACATAATTCCTGTAATGTCTTGGGATATTTGGACTCAAATGGTAATCCCCTGCATTTATATAAGCCAAATAATTCTATCAGTAGAGCTGAATTAGTCCAGCTATTAATGCAATGCCACAAGCTGCAACCAACTCAATTAACTGCCGATCCATTTATAGATGTGAAAGTAGGACAATGGTATGCGGCAGCAATTTCTGTAGCCAAAGAAAAAGGATGGATCAGTGGATACAGCGATGGCTCATTTATGCCAATAAACAACGTCAAACGAGTTGAAGCCCTCAAAATAATGCTGCTATCAAAATTTTCAGATAATCAAATTAGCGGAGGTAACGCAACATTCCCTGATTTGGATAAAAACGCTTGGTACATGAAATATGTAAATTTTTCGGTCCTGAAAAATTACGTAAGTGGCTATAGTAATGGCCTATTTGGTCCTAGCAATAATTTAACAAGGGCAGAAGCTGCAAAGATAATTTCTAAAATTATGGACTGGCCTCAACCGCCAGTACCAACAAGCCCAATCATTGGAGCATGTACAATTTTCCCAAGTGACAATGCCTGGAATCGGGATGTTTCACAGGATCCAATTGATCCAAATTCAAATAACTATATAAGTTTTATTCAAGCGCATGGAGGCCAAAAAGTTCACCCCGATTTTGGTTCAAATTTAAGCTATGGAATCCCTTATGTGATTGTGCCTGGTTCACAAGCAAAAGTACCAATCAATATTACTGCATACTCATCAGAAAGTGACCCGGGTCCTTATCCCATCCCCTTAAACGCACCAATTGAAGCAGGAGGAGATGGCCACATTTTAAGTGTTGATAAAGACAACTGTATTTTATACGAATTGTATGGAGCAACGCGCACAGGGAGCGGTTTTAGTGCACTGTCAGCAGCTAAGTTTGATCTTAAAAGTAACGCCTTGCGACCAGAAGGCTGGACTTCTGCAGACGCGGCTGGTCTGCCAATTTATCCGGGTCTTGTTAAATATGATGAAGTCGCGGCTGGCGCAATTAATCACGCACTGCGTTTTACGTTAAGTACAACACAAAAGGCACATATTCATCCTGCGACTCATGATGCAGGCAGTACAACTGATCCTAATGCTCCACCAATGGGATTAAGACTTAGACTTAAGGCAAGTTTTGACTTAAGTCCTTATCACGGCGAATCTTTAGTTATTCTGCAGGCCTTAAAAAAGTATGGCATGATCTTGGCCGATAATGGCAGCAACTGGTATATTAGTGGTTCACGTGATGCCAGATGGAACGATGATGATTTGAATCAATTAAAAAGCATACCTGGCACTGCTTTTGAGGTAGTAAAAAGCGGAACGATAATTAAATAATTTAAGTATAAATAATATAAAAGGCGCGAAGATTTTTTCTTTCGCGCTTTTTTGTTACAATAACGACGTTTTAATTTTCATTACTATATGGCAGAAAATCTTGCTACATCCAAACCAATGCGCAAATATTTTTATGAGCTTGATTTCATCAAAGCTGTAGCCATTTTTTTTGTATTAGCCTTCCATTTTTGGGGTCAACTTTCAGGTTGGCATATGAAAGTTGTAAATAGCGATTGGTTTATTAATTACTGGCAAAATCTGAGTAATGCCAGCTGGCAAGACCTTTTTTTGGGGATTTTAAAATTTAAGGAGGCGTATTTTTATTTAGGCGTGAATTTATTCGTTATTGCCTCTGGTTTTGGGCTGTATTTTTCATATTTAAAAGAAGGAAAAATTTTCCACTTTATTCAATTTCTACAAAAACGCGTTTGGCGGTTAATACCAAGCGTAATTTTGGCCACAATAATGGTGTTTTTTATTAAAGGTTTTTTATTAAATACCTGGGCAATACAGAACTGGTACCTGAATTTATTCCCTTTTTTGGGAGGATTAAATTTATTTTCTGACAACTGGTTTTTTCCGCCCATAGATGGTGAAATGTGGTTTTTAGGATTAATGATACAACTCTATTTTTTATTCCCCATTTTAAGCAAATTGTTGGATAAGCTTGGTGAAAAAAAATTTTTGTTTATATTGTTCTTAGTTTCAATCATTTTTAGGACTTTATACTATGTTTTCTGGAAAGATAGTATAAGTAGCTTGAGTTACGGATTAAGCATTGGCAGGCTTTTTGAATTTGGATTTGGGATGGTGTTAGCCCAAAAAGCCACCGAAGGGAAAAATATTTCCTATTGGTGGCTACTCGGATTAACTCTTTTTTGGGGTTACTTTTGGAGCTTCAGTTTTCCTTTTTCTGATGCCCTTATTGGGGTTGGGCTATTTGCACTTCTTTGGCATATTGCTCATATATTTGAACGTTTTGCCTCAGCGGAGGTGTTCAAAAGTGTTGCTGCTCAAAGTTATTTAATGTTTTTGGTTCATCATCCAATTATTTGGATTTTGAATAAATATGGCCTATATGATTTTTGGAATTTTACTGGAATTATTATTTTCCTTGGCTTATTTCTGCTATCCTATTTTGTAGCTGTAGGAGGAAACTGGCTTCTGCAAAAATTAAAACTGGCTTAATTTATTTAACTTGATTCAGGTTAAATAATTATTTTGTAAGTTTGAATGTTGAGAATATTTGCTTGAAGATGGACAAGATTTCACTTTCGTTGAACTCTTTTGGTGCACCTGCAACATATCCACCTTTGCCGTCAGAATACATATTCATATTTGTGTAAAATTCGGTTAAATCAAACTTATAACAAATGCCCTTATAAACTGTATTGTAGCCATAATTCTTACCTACATTGCCTGCGGCTCCTTCTTGCCAATTATCTATGTAATAGGTTACTCCATTGTTTTTTACTGTTTTACTTAATTTTGAATTATCAAAGCCACTAGTTAAACATTTCCCATCGTCTTTGTATGACATTATATATAGGTAAGCATCACTTAAATTAGTACCTTTTTTAAAACTGTCCGGAAAATTAATTTGAAAGACTTTATTTTTAACTTTTTGGCTTGATGTGACATAGCCTTCTGGGTAGCTCAAAGTAAAACCATTGGCGGAATCTGTGTAAGATTTCCACTTTAATTGGGTAGTCACCGGACTAGTCGGTAAGGTAACCTGGCTTAATGAAGGGAGTGTGCTTTTGCCGTCAGCAAGCGGTTGAGTCTGGGTTTGACCTGGAACCTGTTGCGTAACTGTTTGAGTAATCACTTGTGTAACCGGAGCCTTTGAATTGTCTTTCTGATCGCCAGAAGTGCTTGGGGAATTGCCGCTGCATCCCGCCAAAAGCAGAAAACTTAAAGAAGACACAATCAGATATTTAGATTTCATAATTTTATATTAAGAATAAAATTGATATTTAATCATATCTCGAAGACGTATTTCTTTCAATTTTATTACAATAATTATGCAAATTAACCATATTAATGCTAATATCTGGCTGATTTAAGCTATATTTATGGATTCAAGTTCGATTATTCTTATAATTATTTGTTTGGTTGTAGGGGTAATAATTGTACCGCTCATTATAAATAAATTTGTGTATCCAAGATATTTAAAAATGAGCAAAGAAAAAATGTTAAATCGTGTAGAAAAAAATCGTCGCAAAATTGTTAAATGGGAAAAGGTGCTAGGCATTATTTCTCTTTTTGTGGCATCATTCATTATAATTGACCTTTTTGGACCACAAAAAATAAGTCCTGGATTGATGTTAGCCCCCTCACAGGTAAAAAATGTATCAATTCATACTAAAGGAGGTACTATAAATTTCCCTAAGAGGGCATCAGTATTAATTCAAATCGGTAATGATGTAGGAAATGGGAAATTAGTTGCCTCTGAAGAATTATATAATTTGATGACCAAAGCATCTGACCCTATTAATGTTACTGTATATCAAACCCCCTTTTTGGGAATGATATCTAAAGTACTCCTTGCGGGCGAAGCGTACTATGTAGGTTTTTGGGGAATGGAAATGGAACTTTTATTGGCATGTTTTGTTTTGGGAATTGTGCTTCTATGGAATAATTTGAAAAAAATCTTTGCAAGAAACTGAAAGTTTAGAAATTTTTAATAATTTTTTTAGAATTCGTTAATGTGGGGGTTGTTATAATTTAATTTGCTTCTTAAGCATTTTTTATGGCAATTCTAATACGTCAATTGCAAAAGGGTGATGCATTACAATATAAGGCGCTGCGTTTGAAAGCCATAGAAACTGACGCAGACATGTTTCTGATGACAAGTAACGAAGAAAACGCTTTCTCCTTAAAACAGGTCGAACAAAAAATCGAACAGGATTTTATTTTGGGGGCTTTTGAAAAGGAAAATTTAGTTGGAAGTTTGGTATTTATGCGGCAAATACCTTCTAAATTTAGACACATTGGAATTCTTGGCGGGATGTACGTTGATCCGCTCTGTAGAAACAAAGGAATTGGCAAAAAATTAATTTCTGAGATGCTTGATCACATTAAGAGCTTGCCTGACGTATATTCGCTCCAATTAAAAGTAGTCACAAGTAATGATGCAGCAATTAAACTTTATGAATCATTTGGTTTTAAAATTTGGGCCAGCGAAAAAAATGCTTTAAAAGATGGCGATCGCTTTTTAGATCAGCATCATATGATGTGTGTTCTATTTAACTAAATGGCTTATAAAAGGGAAATACTGGTACGTTAGCATAAAACGCTGTACAAATCCCGTTTTTTTGTTATAGTATTTTCCTTTTTTAATCAACAGGGTTCATGAAGCTCAAAATTATTGCTGGAATCGCCTCCTTGGCTCTTATTGTAGCCATTGGAATACGTTGGAACGATGCAAAGGCTAACGATTGTGCAGATGATGTAGTTTTTATGGCTGGTGCCAGACCTGATCCAATGACTGGCATGCTGATTTTATCTAATTTAAGATCTACAGCCGAATCATGTACAAAAACGACTGATTCTGAAGAAAGTAATAAAAATGTGGGAGAAACAAATACTTTTATGGCAGGAGTTACACCCAATAATGAGCAATTACCAAATTCTGATAAATCTATTGGCATTGAAAACGGAACCGTGATCGCATATGACACCAATATGTCTTATGAAAAAGAAGCCAAGGCTAGCAATGAGTTAGTAAATGAAAAAAATATTGATGAAAATTTCCCAGAAACATTTTATAAATCGGAAAGTGCAGCACCTGAATTTGCTTCTCAAAATCAAGCACCCAAGCCGGTCGTAACTCCTACTGAGGTTAAAAACACAGTACCAATGCAAAACAAAACAGCTCAAAATCAAAGAAATGTGCAAGTAATCAAGCCAGCACCAGCCAAGTCTAATCAAGTTATGGTAGAAAGGCCTTCAACCGCATTAAGCAATGCTTTAAATTTGGATAAATTAAGTATGGCGGTTGCTATGCACGAAACTCATAATTGTCAGGATAAAACCGGATCAGCTCTATTAAATAATTGTCATGGATTCAAGAAAAAAGGTCAATTTATGAAATTTAATAGCCCAAGTGAAAGTCACGCCTATTTTAAACAATTATGGGCAAAAAGTTATAAGCGTTTTCCTGATCTTTATTTGGCCAAAATTTATAGCGGAAACGATAGAGCAGAAACCTGGCTGAAAAATGTTACATACTACTATTACAATCTATAAAATAAATTAATAAATTTATTTTTGCAGCTTTACGCCCTATGAATAAAGGAATATAAATGTATGTGTATTTCTTAAGCTTTTACCTATGAAAAAAATCTTTCTTCCTGGGTTGATAGCGGGAGCAATAATGCTGGTAATTAGCATGTTGACCAGCATGTTATTTACAGCTGTTTTTCCTGTGGTTGGTGCGGAATATAACAATTTGAATTTATTCAGACCTTTTCAGGACCCGTTAATGCTGCTTTTCTTTGTTCATCCTTTTATTTTGATGATCATACTGTCCTGGGTTTGGGATAAGGTAAAGGGCATTGTTAAATATCCAAGTGACATTAAAAAAGCCTGGCATTTTGGAGGCATAATCTGGCTTATTGCAACGTTCCCGGGGATGCTTATTACTTATGCCAGCTTCCAATTTTCGCTGATAATGGTTGTTTCCTGGACAGTGGCAAGTTTGATTGGATTAATTGTTGGTAGCTTGATTTTTACTAAATTGAATCGCTAAATTTAGTGCTAAAAAGCTAAAGTTACTCCGTCCAGGTCCATTTTGGCTAAAGCTGGGATTTCTTTTTCCTGTAAGCCCCAAGCATAAGCAAATTGACTATTTTTATGCAAACAATCCAGCATTTGTGAAGTGATGTGTTTATAATTCATATTCACACCTTGAGCCTGCATTTTTTGCAAATAAAGGCTAAGATTTTGGCCATCAATCAAAAGTTCATCAAACAAGATTGCCGTTTTGGTTTTATTATCAAATTGCCTGTATTCAAGCAGTTCCCCCTGTAAAAAACTTTGAATCACAACTTCATCCGAATTGTTATATTTTTTTATAAGCTCTGCGATTTTCTGGGCACACCCAACAGCTTTAATTTCGACCAGAAGCTTTATTTTGCCTTTGCAAAGCTCAAAAACTTCTTCCAGTGTTGGCACGCTTTCACCATCTTTGGTTTTAAATTCTTTAATTTGAGCCAAAGTTAAATCTTTGATATAGCCTTGCCCATTGGTGGTTCTTTCTAAAGTGGGATCATGGATAACAATTAGATGACCATCTTTACTTAATTGCACATCCAATTCAATCATATCCGCTCCAGCTATAATGGCCCTATTAAAAGCAGCGATTGAATTTTCCGTTGCCTGCAGACGAGCGCCGCGATGAGCAATTTTTAGCATGAAAAGTTTTTTTAGAAGTCGCAAAAAATATTATCATTAAAATTTTAAAGTTAGCAAAATTAATTTAAATCCTTTTTAAAGGAATAATTAAAGATTCAAGGCTGGCATAAAAATGAAAGATGAGGTACCATTTTTTATTGTATGGATAAGCAACTTAAAACTTTTGAATTAAAAAATGGTGTGCGAGTGGCTGCATATAAATTGCCAAATTTGCAATCAATTTACATTCACGTAACGGCCAAGGGCGTT
>CAZOQT010000004.1:0-32834 GCA_964582265.1 uncultured Candidatus Peribacteria bacterium | reverse complement strand
GACCCTAAGGGTAAAAGTGGTGCAGCACATTTCATGGAACATATGCTTTTAAAAGGCATTCCCAGCTATCCAAATGAAATTTTATTGGCAGAAGCTTTTGAGAGTGTAGCAGGTTACTACAATGCCTATACCAGCTTTTCCAGTATTGATATAGAAATTCAGCTGCCCCATAAAGAGCTTGAAAAGGCTATAAAAATTGGCTCAGAAATATTCTTTGAACCATTGTTTCCAATTGGTTCATTTGAAAAAGAAAAATTAGTTGTTTTGGAAGAGCTGTATCCAACTCTGGGAACCACTGATTTTAGAATTGATGAATTTGAAAAGGAATCAAAATATCAAAAAAAATCTGTTTTGAATCATAAAAGTATTGGAGAATTGGAAGACGTAAAGGCAATGACCAAAAAAGATTTAATTGATTATTGGGAAAAAGTTTTTGTACCGCAAAATGCCTACATCACAATTGGTGGAAATTTTGATCTGGATGAATTGCCAAAGCTTTTTGAAAAATATTTTGGTCAATATAAGGCTAGTCACAAGCAAATTATTGATGTGCCAGCTTTTTCTAAAGCGGACCTGGCCAGTGAACCTGTGACATTTAGGGCGGATAAAGATTTATTTACCAACCACATTTACTTCACAGTGCCATCAATGGGTTTGGAGGCTCCAGAAAAATTATGGCGAAGCGAATATTTTATATTTGAAGTGTTTTGCAATTTGCGCAGAAGCAGACTTTACAATTTGCTCCGCATAAATAAAGGGCTTGTATATGCCACCTCCATGTATTCGGCGGCATATAACAAGTTGGGACTGGTTTCTTTTAGAACAGAATGTAATAAACAAAATCTGAATGAGGTAATTGGAATTTTTATTGAGGAATTTAAACGTTTAATTCATGAAGGAATCAATCAGGATGAATTAGAATTTGTAAAAAATTACGCGTTTAATACCTGGCTTAACACTTATGATCATCCGACTGGTATTTTGTCATGGATTGAGGGCCAATTTTTGTGGGGTAAAGAGATTCTGATGCCCGAGCAAGTGGTGAAAGAGCTGGAAAAGGTCGATTTAAAGCTGATAAATAATATTATTAAGAAATGGGATTTAGACTACGTACAATTGTGTGTGCAGGGTACTGAATTTAGTAAAGAAGAAATTAAAAAGATAAAAAGTCTTATTAAATTTTAAGCCGCCTTTAACTTGGGTGATAGTCAAGATGTAAAGAGATTCTCGGCTTGTATTTGATTTTTTCGGTGCTAAACTTTTGGGGCTTTTTTACAATTTATAAACATGATCGAAGATAAAATTCAGTTGGCGCTAAAGGAACTAAATAAATTAAAAGATGAATTAAAAGACATAAAAAAAGATATGAAGGTGGAAGAAAAAATCGACACAGATGAATATGGTGATTTGAAAAAAGCCTATAAAGACCTAAAAGCTCAAGTAAAAGACTATGAAGAAAAATGGAAAAATGAATTATTAAAAGACGAGCTTTATACAAAATTGCAGGAATTGAAGGTGAAAAAAGAAGAAGAAATCGCTCAAATGAATCAAAAATTGTTTGAAGCAATCTCTGAATTACCACCAAAATATTTCCAAATGAATATGGAAACAGAAGCTGGCCCGGTTCGAGTCCAGATTCAGCCAGAAATGCGTATTTATTTAAATGGAAAAGAAGAAAAAAAGAGGGCGTAGGTTTTAGTCTGCTTGATTGACGCATTTTTATTCGTACAATTGTCCATCGCGACTTTTGGCATAGATTTCGAGTATTTTCTCTGAAGGGTGTCCCGTTGTGTAAAAAACGAGTGAATTTTGAATATATCTTAAAACCATGTTTACTACTCCAATGTTTTCAAAGCGATCCATGCCAAAATGGGCTGTTGCCGGCAAAAATCCTAATTTATTTCCTTGATTGGCTACCCTGGTAACATAATCAGCATCTTCAGCAAATGTCATGTTTGTATTAAATCCACCTACTTTATTATGAATTTTGCGCTTGATCATGATTGCTCCGCCAACGCAAAACGGTTTTGGAGTATAGGCAAAGGCTTTGGTAACAACGTTTAGGCCAGCAATAACGGTATGGTGAACAGGTTTATTAGTTGTGGGTTTCAGGTTAAATCCTGCAATGTCATAGCGATTTTTAATCATCCCTAAAATGCCATTGCGTAAAAACCCAGGAGATACGCCCATGTCTGCGTCTAAAAACAACAAATACTCCCCTGTTGCATTGTCGGCCCCATAATTTCTGGCATTGGAAACCCCTTTGGGTGTGTTGATTACACTGATTTTGACTTTCGGATGAGCAGAAGCAATTGCCCCAACAATTTCTTCAGTTCGGTCCTCTGATTTACTGTTATTGCCAACGATAATTTCTACATTTAAGCCCTGAGGTATCTCCGCAATTAATTTTTGGACCAAATCAGCGATAATTTTTTCTTCGTTGCGAGCCGGAATAACAATGCTTAAAGAAGTTGCTTCAAGCAATTTTTGATCATTTAAAGCGGCTTCATGGTCAATGTCTTCAGCGCTGGGTTGGTAAAATTGAGTAACTGCCATTGGATTTGAATCCTCTGCCAGGTCGGACATTGTCGGCATTACTGCGAGTTCTCTTTCCATAAAGGTGGCTTTATTATTAACTTTGCAGCGCATCAAATGAAGTTTACTATCGCGCAACTTTAGCTTTTTGTCAAGTATTGTGTTTTTTTGTTTGTCCTTGCCACATCTCTCTATTCCAGAATGACCTCTAATGTTCCGCTTCCGCCACGATCAAATCGACCTTCGTAAACTCTAAACACGAAGGGCAAAGAATTTAGATATTTTTTTAAAAATGGCTTAATTATTGGCATTCCGCCTTTTGAATGTAGGCCTTTTCCGGTTATAAAAAGAACTTTGGTCAGGTTCCTTTCCTGGCATTCTTCCAAAAATTCATCGGTAAGCCGTTTTATTTCGCGCTCGTTTAAAATCCCTCTATTATGAAAGTCAAATTCTGCCTGTGGCTTGCTGAGATTTTCATATTTGTTCATAAAACCTTTTTTGTGTTCAATCTGAATTAGAAAAAAAATTTCCTATGGAAATTCAATGGAGCGGGTAAGGGGAATCGAACCCCTGTCTTCAGCTTGGAAAGCTGTCATAATACCATTATACTATACCCGCAATTTTTGTGTCTGGACTAGAAAATGCCTGTTTTGGCTGGAACAGTATATAAGTGATTTTTTATTTTTGCAATATTTGTGATAACGCCAATTTTTATGCCTAAAAATGGCTTTTAGACTTCCCAAGTTGAGGCATCCACTTCATAGCCCTGGTCTTCTGTAGCAATTGCGTTAACTTCAATGCGTTTTGTTTTGCTTTGAGAGAGACTTTCTACTTTGCCGAGTTTTGCGGCTTCTGCCTTTGAAATTGTGTCAATTCCGTCATCTTCTTCTGGCAATGTGTAAACTTCTCCGGGTGTATTAACATTTACCTTTTTGTAACCTGTTTCACGCAAGATGCTGGCAAAAGTTTCGGCTTGTGATTCCTCACCATGAACCAAAAAAATCTTCTTTATGCCTTCTACTTTGCTGATGTAATCAAGCAAATCGCTGCGATCGGCATGTCCAGAAAAGGCATCCATAGAAACTACCTCCGCCCGCAAATGGTGTGGTTCACCGTAAATATTTACAATCGGCTGTTTTTCAAGAATTTTACGGCCTAAAGTGTCCTTGGCGGTATACCCAACCAGCATAATTGTATTACGAGGATCTTCGATATTGTTTTTAAGATGATGCAAAATGCGGCCGTTTTCACACATTCCAGAAGCAGAAATAATGATTGCAGGCCCCTGCAAATTATTTAAAGCCTTGGACTCCTCTACCCCATGCGTATATTGGAGTTTGCCAAAACCAAACGGATTTTGACGATTATTGATAAATTCCAGACGAATCGCTTCATCAAAACATTCCGGGTGAGCTGCAAAAACTTCTGTTACGTTGGCGGAAAGTGGACTATCTATATAAATTGGTATTTCCGGAATGGCTTTCTTCTGCCATAAAACGTTTAGGTGGTATACCACTTCCTGTGTTCTCTCCACAGAAAATGCCGGAATTATGATTTTTCCGCCACGTTTTGCAGTGGCATTAATTACCTGAGATAAGCGTTCACCAGCATCTAAAATAGATTCATGAAAGCGGTTACCATAAGTGCTTTCAATCATTAAATAATCGGTTTGCGGCAGAATTTGCGGGTCACGCAAAATAGGTAGATTTTTGCGCCCTAGATCTCCTGTAAAGGCAAAAGTATAGCGTTTACCGGTTTCTTTTTCATGAATAACCAAATGTACTAATGAAGAGCCAAGAATGTGACCAGCATCATAAAAAGAACAAATCACACCATCTGTAACCTTAAACGCACGCTCATAACCTACTCCATAAAAATGTTCTAAAGTTTTTTGAGCATCCTCAACAGTGTAAAGTGGCTCTAATGGCTGTTTGCCGTTTCCGTTGTTTTCGCCATTGGCAGCACTACTTTGGTTATTGTCCTGTTTATGCGAGTTGCCATTTTTGCCATTATTTTTTTTCTTTTCGAGTTTGATTTTCATGTATTCGGCGTCTTTTTCTTGAATATAGGCGCTATCCAGCAACATGTAATTGCATAAATCCCGAGTAGCAAAAGTAGCATAAATTGGCCCCTTAAAGCCATTTTTAACGAGCAGTGGCAAACCTCCACTGTGATCTATATGTGCATGAGAAAGAATTACAGCGTCAATTTTGCTGGCATCAAATTGCAGATCACGATTTTTGCGATCTGATTCTTTACGTTTGCCCTGGAACATACCAAAATCCAGGAAAATTCTTTTACCGTTTACTTCTAAAAGATGTCTAGAACCAGTGACCTCACGTGCAGCACCAAAAGATGTTAGTTTCATGTTGAATTTTGATATTTAATTTTTCTTTATATTTTAGCAGAAAATCGCCTTTTAGGGAAGATTTAAATGGCCACTGAGTATGGCTGCCTTTTCTTCGCCGGAATAATCGCCGTAAGTCACAAAAGTTTCCAGGAATTTTTGGCGTTCTTCCGGGTTCATTAAGCGCATTTGGCTATGATCAAGGCGGATTGGCACAAAATAAATCTGAATTTGATCATTGGCGATAATAAGCGCTATGCTAAGCCCCTCTTGAGTAGCATTGGAAAAATACTGATCAAAAATGGCGTTGCCGAGTGAATAAAAAATTGGGCGATTTTTGTAGGTTTCGTATGACTCAACCACGTGCGGGTGCATGCCTATTATAGCAATTGAACCGGCATCTATAAGCGCATGAGCCAGGTTTTGTTGCCTTGATACAGGCTTATGCACATATTCAACACCCCAATGAATAAAAGGAATGACTTTATAGCCCTGCTGCGTAAGTTCTTTAACCTTGTTGATAGCCGCTTCATCATTGATTTTAAAATCGACGTCATCTAATCCTAAAAAGGCAATTTTTTGTCCCTGAATTTCTACTAGCGCTGCACTTTGATCGTTAACTTCTTTAGGATTACCAAAAATTTTAATACCCTGCTCCTGAATAAGTTCGCGAGTATCGTTAAACCCATTAATGCCCATATCAAAAGCATGATTATTGGCAATGCTTAATACATCAAAATAATATTTTTTTAGAAGCGGCGCAATATCCGGCATAAAACGAAAGGCAATGGTTTTACTGGTCTTCATGGGATTTTTGGCGATTGGGCCTTCTAAATTGGCTAAAAGAAGGTCATTAACTTTTAAATAATTTTGATTCATTTTTTGGAATGGATATTCCAGGCTGTTTTTATCCATCAAAGTGCGTACATGCCGGCCCAACATAATGTCGCCAAAGCTAACTAAGTATGCGCTACGTAAATTGGTTTTGGGGCCATCCATAAAATATTCAAAGAGGGCCGGCTGGCTTTGGCCTTCTTCATCATACTTACTAACCTTAAAAGCATTGGCTTTTTGTTTTTTTGTACTTTCAGTAAAAATTAAAAATGCTTTTATGGCAGCATTTTGGCTGCTAGGTAAATTACTCAAATGTTCAAAATCAAAATTTTCCATGACATCCCGCGCATATTGATATTGAAAATTCTGCAAATTGGAATCCTGTAAATTAGAACTTTGCGGCCCATGAGCTACTATAAAACTATTTGTAGGAACATTCTGCTTAAGAAAATCATTAAAATTTATAAGAGTAGTTTCAGATACATTTTCTGGAATTAAAAAAAGGCTATAAGTTGCCTCTGGAAAGCTCTTTTGCAAATATGGAGCAAAAGTATTGATTCGATTTTTCTCGTTTACAAAATCTTCAATCTGAAAAAGATCTGGCCTGGCAGAAATAAGTTCATCTAAACCTGGATCTGTGTTTAAAGTGCCTGTTGGCATCTTTAAATTGGTTATAGGATGAAAAATCTTGTTAAGATTTTGATCTTTGGTTAAAGGTAAAGGTTCAAGCACAATAAAATGCTTGTAATTTTGTTTTTTTGCCAAACTCTTAAAAAATGCAAAACTGTAATTATGCGGTACTTCACTGCCTAAAACTACCACTCCTGACAAGCTTTCTGCAGGTAAAAAAGCCGCATGCGCGTTTTGAAAAGCCTGATATAAATCCGGGCCATTTTTTTCAAAAATTTCCTGTGTGGGAACGCGATTTTTTAAGGAAGAATTTTGCACCAAAGATGTGTCCGTGGACGTATTACTTCTACAGCCGGGAAGTATTATGGCAAGGATTAAAAAAAATCCTAAAAGTGATTTAAAATTATTTGATTTCATGCGTTTCATTTTACCATTCCAACAACCCTTTTTTGCAATAAAAATCGCTTGTTTCAATTATATAAAGTGTAACAATAATTTTTCCCATGAAAAGAAAAAAAATATATAAATTATTTGATGAAAATCGCCAAGAAATTAAGCCACCTTGGTCGCTTAAATTTAAATTAAAAGTGCGACTTTATTTGAAAGCCTGGCAACTGCATCTGCTAAATAATAAAATTCTTAATTTGCGAAATTTAAAATTTTCAGTTTCGGCCTTTTTTATTCTACTTTTTATTAGCGGGGGCATAGTTTCTTATGCTTACAATGATCCCCAGGTCACAGTACTAAGCCCGTTATATCCAATAAAACAATTTGTAGAAAAAGTTCAACTTTCTGTTGTAAAAAGTCCAAGAGATAGCGCGCTATTTTATCAGGAAATGGCCCAAAGAAGACTTGATGAAACCCAGATTTTGGCAAATAAAAAAAACGTTGAAAAGGCTATAAATAGAACTATCCAAGCGTATCAAGATGAAATTAATCGAGCCATTCAAAAAATTGAAGAGGAACACCGGCTAAATCAAGTTACAACTTTACTGGGTGATGTAAATGATTCTCTCCAGAAAATGCGAAAAAAATTGACCAATTTGGACCTGGAAAATTTTTACCTTTCTGATATTTTAAAATTTACAGATGCACAAATTGAACGGCTTAATCAGGCACAAATTGACGCATCTCAGGCCTTAAGAGACGGAACTAGTTACGATACGCAAAGTATTCCAGAGCTTTTGCAATAATTTTAGCCGCTTCTGCACGAGTGATTGGTCTTTCTGGCGCAAAATTACCCTGTCCTATGCCCTGTACAAACCCCAAAAGATGAGCTTTTTCGATCCAGCCCGTAGCCCATCCAGTAACATCAAAAAAGAATGAATGTTCAACGTATACAGGTTGCAAGCCAAAGGTTGCTAAAACCACTTTTGTAGCTTCTGCGCGTGTTATTTCTCGATTCGGCAAGAAAGTTCTGCTGTTGTCAAAGCCAATAATTATCCCACGATCATAGGCAGCGCGAATCCATTGTCCTTGCCAGCCTTGTAGATCTGTAAAAGGTGTACCGCAGGCATCTGTTTTACAATTTAATTCTCTACCAATTTTAGCTGCTGCTAAGGCCATTTTTGTTAATTCAGCACGTGTAATATACTGATTTGGACGGAAAGTTTGGTTTTCACTATAACCTTCCACAACACATAATTCGTATAATCTGCGCACATAAATTTCTGACCAATGGCCATCTATATCTCTTGGATACTTTGGAGTACAGGATGAAGTTGTTGGTGTAGTTGGCCTTGATCCTGAAACTGTATAACTTGGCGTGGAAGAAGGACGAGATCCGCTTACGGTGTAACTTGGGGTTGAGCTGCCACTTGTACGTGTTCCACTTACCGTATAACTCGGACTTGAGCTTGTTACTGTGCGACTTCCGCCCACGGTGTAACTTGGGGTCAAGCTGCCACTTGTACGTGTTCCACTTACCGTATAACTCGGATTTGAAGCTGGTCTTGAACCATAAAAGCTTTCTGGGCTGGTGTCTGAAGTACTGACGCCAGAAGCAGAATCGCGACTACCCGCAACGGTTCCATTTGGTGCGCTGCTTCCACTATATGGCACTACATTAACCTGAGGCCTTAGCCAATTGTTAGGCATAACATTGATCGACTGTGGTTTTATGTTACTTATGGCGCTAACATCCAGTGGCAAAGTACTAATTGCCAAAATAATTAAAATTTTTCTGGTCATTTTCAGCATACGATAATGGTTTTAGGTAGATTTATAGTATTAAGGAGATTTATCTATCATAAATTTCCAGCTTTTGTCAAGGCTCTTGGGTTAAATTTTAGCCAGGTTGGAATTTAGTAATGATACGTCTTTCCTTTCATAATCGTACAAGCGCGATAGAGCTGTTCCATTAACAAAATGCGAATCATTTCATGCGTAAAAGTGAAAGCCGAAAAAGAAAGTTGCATCTGTGAAGCCTGTAAAACATCTTTATCAAGCCCAAAAGGACCGCCAATTATGAATGTAATATGTCCGGTACCAAAATCGATTTTGCTTTTTAAAAATTCAGCAAATTTAAGTGAATCCAGGGATTTACCCCGCTCAGTTAAAGCAATAATAAATGAATTTTCTCTTAAGTGTTTGGTTTCTAATTGTTTGATTATTTCCTGACCTTCCTTTTGTTTGGCTTGTTGCCTGGCTGAATCATTGCCGGAACCTTCATGCGCCACAGCTTCTTTTATAGTAATAACTTCTATTTTTGCGTAAGCGTTAAGCCTTTTAAGATACTCATTCTCCGCTTCAACAAAAAAGGTGTGTTTGGTTTTGCCGATTTGTATAATCGTGATTTTCATGAACTTTATTTTCAAGGTTAATGCGTAAATTGTCAAATTAAGCAAAAAATGGTAAAATACGTTGATGTTTTTAAAACGCACCATGCATGGCAACAAAAATTTCTAAAACTTTGATCGCATTTACGCTGGTTGCGTTTATATTTGGACAAATCCCAAATTCTTTCATTAAAACATCGCTATTTGAATTTGAAGCCCTGGAAAAAAAGAAAACTGATTCGCAACAATATAAACTGGTTGATGATCTTCAAATGCAGGGGGCGCAAAAAATTGATTGTGATGTGGTTGTGGTGGGAGGTGGAGCCGGTGGAACTGCAGCAGCAATACAATCGGCACGTCTTGGTGCAAAAACTTGTTTAATAGAAAAAACTGATTGGCTGGGCGGGATGGTAAGTTCGGCTGGTGTTACAGGTATAGATGGTGATTCCAATACTCCTTCCGGAATTTATAAAGAATTTCTGGAAAGAATGAAAAAATATTATGACAAAAAAGACAGATTGGACGAAACCAAGCACTGCATGGTCAGTTATTTTTGTTTTGAGCCGGGAGTCGCAGATAAAGTGCTCAAAGAAATGGCCTCAAATGAGCCATTTTTAACGGTTTACTATAATTCATTTGTTGACGCGGTATACAGAAACCAAAATGTTATAGAAGGAGTGCGTTTTCATGATTCGCAAAACAACATTTTGATTGCTCCCGCAAAAGTGACTATAGATGCGACAGATTTTGGAGACATAATGTATATGGCCAATGTTCCTTTTGATTTGGGAGTTGATTCTTACGAAGAAGAAGCCATGTTCGACGGCACAGTTCCTCAATGCATTCAACCACTTACTTTTGTGGCAGTGCTACAAAAAACAAATAAGCTCAGTTATATTCCAAAACCTACTGGATATAAAAAAGAAACTTATGCTTGTACGATTAAAGGGGAAGACTGTCCCAACTCCACAACAAATTTTGACATGCATCGCCTGAATTATTATGGCAACTTACCAGGCGACAAATTAATGATCAACATTCCAAGCCATTCTTTTGGTAACGACTTTTACGCAACCGATGAAGCATTTAAAGATTTATCACGCGAGGATATTTTGCAAAAAGCCAAAAATTTCACTTTGGGTTATGTTTATTACATGCAGCGCGAACTAGGTTTTGAAAAATATAAATTGGCGGATGATTTTGGGACTGCAGATAAATTGGCAAAAACGCCATATGTGCGAGAAAGTCGCCGTTTGCAGGGAGTATACAGACTTAAGGCTTCTGAAATTATGGCATTTAACAACCAACGTCCAGCATTATTAAAAGACAGTATTGCGATTGGTGACTATCCGATTGACATTCATTATTGCGAAAGAGGCAAGGGAGACCTGTTTTATCATGTATTGCCATTTCAAATTCCATATTGGGTGACCGTACCAAAAGAAGTTGATGGCTTTTTAGTAACAGAAAAAAATATTTCAGTCAGTCATATTGCAAATGGCAGTACTCGCTTACAACCGGTGGTTATGAATGTTGGCCAGGCGGTAGGTGCTGCTGCGGCGCTATCATTTTTGAACAATGTCCAACCTCGCTATATTAACGTAAAAAAACTGCAGCAAATTCTGCTTAATGCCTCCATGCATATTTTTTATTTTAGAGATGTGCCACTTGATCATTTTGCATACAAATACATTGCGGAGCTTGCTGTAAATGGCGTTATTACCGGCTATGATGATTATTATTTTAGGCCAAATGATGCAATTACCAAGGCGGAATTTGTAAGTTTAATAGCCAAACTACTTCATTTGGTTCCAGAAAAAAATCAATATAAATTTGATGATTATGTCAGAATTGTTGAAAGTGCGGGGAATAAAGGAATAAGTGCTTATTTTACAAGTCCAGAAGAACATATTTCCCGTGCGGAAATTTCTGAAATTATTGCTAAATTTGTTTTAAAGAATGCAAATGGGGAAAGTGCTTCATTGGCGGATGCGGAAGCGAAATTTGCCGATGTGGATTCGCTGCATGATCGAGCCCCTTTCATTTATTACTTAAGACGTGTAAAAGTTGTAGCAGATGCGGCTAAATTCCGCCCGGATGATTCAGCCACAAGAGGCGAAGCGATTATGTTTTTGGTGAAAAGCTTAGATCTTAAATAATAATTTATAATCTCAAAAATATGTCAGAAAAAGAACCTATACATACCGTTAATAAACCTGAAACACCAGATTTGAGCACTGAAATCGGCGTAGCTGCGAAAATATGGAATGAAATCAAAGCGGCCTTAAAATTTAAATGGCTTACAGGCAAAGATTCATGGTGGAATGATAAAGGTGAAAAATGGTCTCAAAAAGGTTGGGAAAAAGATGAAGAAGCATGGAAGGACGCCCAAAAAAAGGATAAAAATTGGTGAGTGGTGGTAAAAACACATTTTCTTGAGGTATAATGCCAGATGCAGGAATCTCTACATCCTTTTCATACTTCCTGAATCTTACTTCCTACTTCCAATTTATGGCTTCTGAATTTTCATTTGACGTCGTTTCTGAATTTGATTTTCAGGAACTTAGAAATGCGGTGGATCAGGTGCAAAGAGAAATTTTGACCCGTTATGATTTTAAAGGTTTGCACGTAGAGGTGACTTTAAATGACGATAACATTATAGTTTTGGCTCCGGATACAATGAAACTAAAAGCAATCCAGGATATGCTTTTTCAAAAGACGGTCAATCGCAAATTATCCCCAAAAATTTATAAATTGGGGGAGCCGGAACCTGCAGCAAATGGAGCGCTGCGGCAAACCATCACTTTGATCAAAACTCTGGATCAGGAAACCTGTAAAAAAATCTCCAAAACCATTAAAGATAAATTCCCTAAGGTCAAACCTTCAATTCAGGGCGATGCTGTGCGCGTTTCTTCCAAAAGCAAAGATGATTTGCAGGCAGTAATGGCCCAGCTTAGGGCTGAATCATTAAATGTGCCACTTAGTTTTACCAATTTCCGTTAAGATGAGTAACGAACGAACATTACACAAAGGTGATGAGATTGAGCTAACCATAGAAAATTTAGCATTTGGAGGCGAAGGTCTT
The DNA here is from genome assembly GCA_964582265.1 of uncultured Candidatus Peribacteria bacterium. Classification (GTDB taxonomy): domain Bacteria; phylum Patescibacteriota; class Gracilibacteria; order UBA1369; family UBA1369; genus JBAZYK01. The sequence continues at coordinate 20,626 of CAZOQT010000004.1, read as the reverse complement.
GGTAAAGTCCAAATTGGCGAACGTATGTTTACGGTTTTTGTGGAGGAAGTTGTGCCCGGCGATAAAGTTTTGGTGCAAATCAGTCATAAAAAAAGTAGCTACGCGCGTGGGTTTGTGAAAAAGGTAATTCAAGCATCTTCAACGAGAATTAGGCCTAAATGTAAGCATTTTGAGGATATTACGCGTGAAAGATTCAAGGGGTGCGGCGGCTGCGCCTGGCAGTTTTTGAGTTATGAAGATCAGCTAGCTTTTAAAGAGCGGCAAGTGCGAGATGCTTTTGAAAGGATTGGCGGGATAAAAAATCCGCCGGTTCAAAAAATTATGAGTGTAAAAGAGCCGTGGTTTTACCGAAATAAAATGGAATTCAGTTTTCATAAGACTTTGGATGGGCGGATTGATCTTGGTCTTCATTCAAAGAGACATCATTATGACGTAGTAGAGCTTGAAGAATGTTTTCTGCTGGATGATTTTGTTGGAGATTTAGTTAAAAGCGCGCGAGAATTTTTTAGAAATTTAAACATTACAAAGCCTTTTGATACAGATCTAACTTTAAAATCCTTAACTGTGCGCGAGGGCAAGCATACTGGTGAAATCATGGTAATTTTGACTGCAGAAAATGGCAAAGAAAATTTTGTGGAAGATTTTAAAAACTGGTTGGTAAAATTTTTCGATTCGAAAAAGCTTAATTTAAAGAGCTTTTATTTTATCCACATCCAAAATCAAAAAGGGCAACCTAAGAAAATCAACGAACAATTAATTTACGGCAATTCAACGATACGTGAAGAAATTCATTTGGATGAAAATAGCAATGCAAAAGCGCCTGCACTGAGTTTTGATATTTCGCCTCAAGCTTTTTTTCAACCAAATACAATACAAGCTGGAATACTTTATTCTGTGGCTATTAAAGCAGCACAATTAAGTGGGACCGAGATTGTTTATGATCTATTTTGCGGAACTGGAACCATTGGAATTTTTTGCGCGAAATCGGCAAAAAAAGTTTATGGCATTGAGCTAAATGCCAGCGCTCTGGAGAATGCCAAAGAAAATGCTCGTAAAAATAAAGTAAAAAATGTGGAATTTTTTGTGGGGGATGTGGATCATTTATTATCGGAATTGAAAGATGAACCAGATGTGATTATTGTTGATCCTCCTCGCAATGGGTTGATGCCTTCTGTTGTAAATCAGCTGGTGGAAAAATTGAAAAATTGTAAGTCTTTAAAGCGCCTGGTTTATGTTTCTTGTAATCCGTCGACAATGGCGCGGGATGCGCAAATGCTAATAAAAGGCGGTTACAAATTAATAAATGTTCAGCCTGTTGATATGTTCCCACAAACGTACCACATAGAAAATGTGGCTCTGTTTGAAAGGGCATAAATGCGTGGCTAAACAAAAAAGGACCCTCGGTTTTTGAGAGTCCTTTTAAAGGTGCTTTATTTTAAGACACCTTTTTGAATTTTGATTTTTTTATTATTAAAAACTTTCAGGCAATTTTGAACCTTTAACAAGCGCTGCTGCTGTTCCTACAACCAGGAATTGGAACGCAGTTGTTGCCTCTGCCACAAGTAAAATATAATAAGAAATAATTCCGCCGCTAACATTAAAAATTGGAAGTGGTGCTGATCCAAATAATGCCCAAATGTACATCACAATGTTAAGTAAGAACTGGAGCATCAAAAGCACCCCAAGGGTATAGCAGATACCCATCAACAATTTTTTGTTAATCAGCATGATTAAAAGTATTAAAAAGTAATCTGTTTCATTTTAAAAGTAGTGCGCTCTTTTTACAAGAAAGTTTTAATAAACTCTATTGCCTGTTTGCTTGTTTTGATTTTTCCCTCGAGTTGTTTTTCCATAACTTGATCCAGAATTTCGCCAACACGTTTTCCTGGTTTTAAATTTAATAACTCCATTACTTCTTCACCGTGCAATAACGGACGTGGAATTTTGGACATTCTTTTTATTGAACTTTCATAAAGCGATCGAACCTGGTCCACAATTTCTAAATGTTGTGGTGTTGTTCCGCGCGCGTCAGACTCAAATAATTTAAGTAAATCTTTAAAATATGGATGTAAAAACCAGTGCATTTTGCGTCCTTCCGGCATATCCAGTAAAGGCACCAACATCATGTGATGCTGTACTAACCAACAAACTTCATCAATTATTTTTTTTTCAAAATGAAGACGAGAAAGCATTTTGTAAGCAATCTCGTAAGAAGCACGGTCGTGGTGATCAAACCGAATGCGCTCTTTTACGGCAAAAGTTTTGGGCTTTCCTACGTCATGTAACAAGGTCGCCCAACGCAAAGTTAATGACGCTTCTTCTGAAAGCGATGCCAGACTATCCATGGCATGATTCCACACATCACCTTCCTTATGGTATTCATATGGTTGCGCAATGCCCTTCATGTCCTGTAATTCCGGCAAAATAATTTTTAAAATACCTAAATCTTCCATTTCTTTAAATGCGTTTACTGCATATTTGGAGGCAATCATTTTATTAAGTTCATCTCGAATTCGCTCGTTGGAAACTTTGTCGATGAGTAGTGATGCATGTTTAAGTAATGCCTTGTATGTTTCCGGTTCGTACTGAAAATTCAAAACATTTTTAAAGCGAATTGCGCGTAAAATGCGTAAATGATCTTCCATGATTCTTTCGTGGGGATTGCCAATAAATCGAATTAGTCGCTGATCAAGATCACTTTGGCCACCTACGTAATCCAAAACTTTATCTTCTATTGGATCATAAAACATGCCATTTATGGTGAAATCACGACGCTTTGCGTCTTCCCGGGCATTTGTAAAAAATACTGCGTCCGGACGACGTCCATCTGAATAACCGCTATCAGAGCGGAAAGTTGCGATTTCAAAATGGTGACCGTTAACCACCGCTAACATTACTCCAAATTGTTTTCCAATTGGAATGGTGTGACTAAGAATTTTTTCAATTTCCTCCGGCTGGGCACTGGTGACAATATCAAAATCCTGGGGCTTGGTGCCAAGAAGCATATCGCGAACACAGCCGCCGGCCCAATAAGCCTCAAATCCGGCTTTTTTTAGTTTTTTGATGATTTCGATTGAAGTGACTTTCACGAATACCATTATAGCATGAATTTCGCTATAAGGCTGCCAATTTTTCTGTACATTATCGATCTGAGAAATTGACATTTTGCGAGTTTATTTTGGAAAAGTTTTGACAAATAGGGCAAGAAACATTATTTTTCCGCCTGATTTAGATATTTAAGAATAACGTATGCCGATTCACCGTAGTGAAATTTATGATGACCAAGCTGGCCTACTTAAGTCAGTAATGTATCAAAAAATTAACGAAGAAGGGAAGGCTGTATCCGCGGATGAAATACCTGATGAAACGAGTGAAGGAAGATCAGAAACTTTACCACCTTTTGCTGATACAACAATTGGAGATTCTTTGGGGTTAGATGCCTCTGCAGTTAATAAATTTGCAAGTAACCTTGTTAATCCCGCATTCCCACTTGATCGAAGAATGTTGTATTTGAATGATGCTCTTAATAGATTGAGCTTTTCTTCTGGTCGCGCAAATCACCAGGCTGAGTTATTGTCTTATATGTTGGGCTCAATTCCTGATGACCTTGCCCAAATAGATAAGGACCCACATATCGCTGATGGGGCAAATGGCCAAACAACAGCCAATTTTGGCGTAGTAAAAGCAGCTGTAATTGAGGAATTTTTAGGATTAGATAAAACAGGAGATTCATTATTAGGATTCGCAAAGAAACTTGCTAAGCTCCCGAAGGAGCCCAGGATCGAATCATTGCGAGATATATTAAGTAAATTTGAAAATTCTCCTAAAAGAGCATTATATCAAGCTGCATTCTTACGTGCAGTGGTTAGTGCTATTCCATCCATACCGATGGAAGATGCGTCCACATCTATGAACTTGAGACATATAAATGCTGAAACAAAGGCTGCAGCAATAACAAGTCTTGAGGCCGCTGAGTAGAGAATAGTTCAATCATAAAGCTGAAAGATTGGTTGTCTCCTCTTCCTGGATAGCAGATCATCTGCTAATATCTTTTGGCATGAGATCTTTTTAAACGTATTACGAACATGCTGATTTTGGGAATTGAAACATCTTGTGACGAAACTGCTGCTGCAGTGGTGGAAAACGGTACGATTGTTCATTCAAACGTAATTGCTTCACAAATTGCGCTTCACCAAAAAACAGGTGGTGTAGTACCAGAAGTTGCGGCTCGTGAACACGTTTTAAAAATCATGCCTGTGATTGAAGAAGCTCTTAAACAGGCGGGCAAAACTTTGCAAGACTTGGATGCAATTGCGGTAACACGCGGACCTGGGCTACTCAGTTCATTAATCATTGGGGTAAGCGCAGCTTCGACTTTGGCTGCAATAAGCGGCAAACCACTAATTCCAGTTAATCACATAGCGGGACATATTTATGCAAATTGGTTGGGTGAAAATGCTGATGACCCTGTGCAGTTTCCAATTGTAGTATTGACTGTTTCCGGTGGACATAATGAGCTAATTTACATGCGTGACCATGTGGATTTTGAACTATTGGGTGAGACTTTGGACGATGCCGCAGGTGAAGCATTTGATAAGGTGGCGCGGCTACTCGGGCTTGGATACCCAGGAGGACCAATTATTTCTAAAGTTGCTTTAAATGGCGATGCAAAGCGTTTTGCTTTTCCTAAAGCTTATCTTGATGAAAAAAGCTTTGATTTCAGTTTTTCTGGACTAAAAACTGCAGTACTGAATTTGGTTAAGCAAGAATTTGCAAAAGAAAAAGATCTTTATGGCGATAAAGCTACCTTAAGTCCACAATTTATTGCTGACTCAAGCGCTTCTTTTCAGGAAGCTGTTTGTGAAATTTTATCGGACAAATTACTTCGAGCGGCGCAAGAATATAGCATTAAGCCAAGGTCGGGTGCCGGTAGCAGTAATGTATACTTGAATCCAGTAAAGGAAGTACATTTGGCTGGAGGCGTTTCGGCTAATCGAAGGCTGCGAGCAATGGTTGCTGAAAGAATTGAGCAAGGATTTTATCTTGATCATAAAGGGCGAAAAGTGCGTTTAGAAATCAAACCCCGTCTACGTTTTGCAGAAAATATTACCTTTTGTACAGACAACGCCGCCATGATTGCGTCTACTGCTTATTTTCATTATAAGAAGGCGCCAAAGCGATACATTAATTTAAAAAATAATTTACTAACCGGCAAGGGGCGTAAAGATTCATTGGCGGACCCAAATTTGAGTCTGTTTTTATAAAATTCAAAGTATTTTTGGATTTAAAAAAAACAACGATTTCCTCTAGCTCGTGACCTCGCGCAATGTTATAATCCATTTGTTTGAAGATCGGGCAAACCGCAATTTTATTTACAAGTTTTTATTTCTATGGCCATGAACTCTCAGAATTTTCTTCAGGATGATGAAAGTGACGTCAAGATGCAGGGTCCTCCATATCAAACCCCAAAGGGTGTGCACGATATTTTGCCGCACGATCATGAATATTATACTTTCATCAAAAAAGTAGTTCGTCATAGATGCAGACAAGCTGGTTTTAGACGTATTTCTACACCGGTTTTTGAATTTACAAATGTTTTTACGCGTGGCATTGGTGAAACTAGCGATATTGTTAGCAAAGAAATGTACACTTTTCAGGATCGCAAGGGCAGAAGCCTTACTTTAAAACCAGAAGGAACAGCTGGCGTGGTTAGAGCATATTTACAAAATGGCATGCAGAACCTGCCTCAACCTGTTGAACTTTTTTATATTGAGCCTCACTTCCGTTATGATCGCCCACAAAAAGGGCGCTATCGTCAATTCTGGCAGTTTGCCGTTGAAGTAATTGGTGAAAGTGACCCAGCACTTGATACTCAAATTATTCAGTTGGCTCATCAGATTCTTAAAGATTTAGGTATTGCTGAGCTTTTTTCTTTGCAATTAAACAATATTGGTTGTCTGGTTTGTCGTCCAAATTATTTAAATGTTTTGAAAGACTTTTATTTTGGAAAAGAGCGATCACTCTGCCCGGAATGCAGGGATAGGCTTGAAAAAAACCCTTTAAGATTACTGGATTGCAAACAAGAAGACTGCCGCATTTTGGCTCAAATTGCCCCAAAGCTGGCAGATTATTTATGTACTGAATGTAAGCAATATGACACCGATGTTAAGGACTTTTTGACTGAAGTTAATATTCCTTATGTCCAAAATAATAGTTTAGTTCGAGGACTGGATTATTACACAAAAACCGTTTTTGAATTCTGGGATAAAAGCGAAGGTGCACAAAATGCTGTTGCTGGTGGAGGACGATACGACGGACTGGTTGAATTGATGGGAGGTCCTGCGACTCCAGCATGTGGCTTTGCTGCTGGTATTGAACGCATTATAGCTAATATGAAACGTGAAAAGATCCGCGTACCGCATAAAGACGATTTGCATGTCTTTGTGGCTCAATTAGGAGGAGAAGCCAAGAAAAAATGTTTACCATTAATTACAGACCTGCGTGAAGCTGGCGTGCGCACAATGGGAGCACTCGGCAAAGGCGCAATCAAAACGCAACTGCGCTTGGCTGATAAATTCAAGGTTCCGTATGCACTTATTATGGGACTTACTGAAGTGCGCGAAGGCAACGTAATTATTCGTGATATGAAAGTGGGCACACAGGTAACTATTCCAATTGAAAAAGCTGTAGATGAGGTAATTAAGCGCATAGGTGAAAGTAATTTGGATAAATACAGTCCCGGAGAAACCCTGTAGGCGGGATAAATTCAAATCGAAAAAAGAAAAAATATATAAATAAAAATCATGGTCCAAAAAAAACTATTAATGCAAAGCTACACTCTACTGATTATTCTGATGATTGGAGTAGCTTTGCTTGTAATGATTACATTCATTTTGTGGCCAAAGGCAGCTTCTTTAAATAGTTCAGATAAAATAAATGGTGTTACGGCACTTGTGGCCTGTTTAAAGCAAAAAGGAGTTACAATGTACGGGGTAGACACTTGTGAGAATTGTCAGAACCAAAAGAGCATTTTTGGGACTTCTTTTGAAGAAGTAAATTATGTAAATTGTGATTTTGATAAAATCTGCGAAGCACGTGGATATAATTATTATCCTGTTTGGAATTACCAAGATAAGACAGTAATGGGCCTTCAATCCTTGCCTAATTTGTCCAAGTTTGCAGGGTGCAGTTATGAAAAGTAAATTACTTATATAAAACTAATAATTACTTATTATTAATTACTAATTGCCATGTGGAATCCCTTTAAAAAGAAAAATTCATCAGCTCCCTGGATTGTATCAACCTTTTTATTGATTATTTTATTCGCGATTGTTTTGTTATATACATATAATCCATTTGGGTGGAATTTTGGTGATAAAAATGGAACCAAAAAGGAACTAACTTTTAAGGTACCAATTACCATTATTTACAATACCAAAGTCCCAGAACAAAAAGGACGCATTGAAGTTTTTGTAAACAGCCTGGTTAATCCGGATAAGGGCCTTAAATCTACAACTTTAGAGGAAAAATGGCTTGATAGTGGCAGCAACGAGGCAAAGACCTTTCTAGAAGAAGGCCAAGCCAAATATTTACCTGTGGCACTGCTGAACGAAGATATTGAAAATCACCCCCAATTTAATTCGATCTCTTCTTACTTGGAAAAAAAGGGTAATCATTACTATTTTCATTTGTATCCGTTGGAACATTTAAGCACTCCGCCAGTTACGGGCGGCATGGTTAAAGGTGACCTAACCAAAGCTAAAATTACAATTATTGAATATAGTAGTTTCACCTGCAGTTTCTGCAAGCAAATGGTAGAGGTTATGAATAAAGTGATGAAGGATTTTCCAGATCAAATTGCGCTTGTATATAAAGTATTTGATCGAGGTGCGTATGACAGTCTTGTAGCTCAGGGAGCTCTTTGCGCGGCTGACCAAAATAAATTCTGGGAAATGCATGATAAACTTTTTGCAAACCAGGAAAAATTAGTAAAATTATTAACTCCGGCTGATGGCAAACAGCTGCCAAGTGTTGAGGCAAGAGATAAAATTGTTACAGATTACTTGAATTCCCAAGCCAAAGCATTGAAATTAAATTCTGTAGATTTTGGCAACTGTCTTAGTTCGGGTATTCACAAAAAGGATGTAGAAAACTCAACCATAGAAGCTGGAGACTATGGAATTAGTGGTACGCCAGCTTTTTTCATAAATAATAAATTTGCCGATGGCGCTTATGACTACAATGAATTCAAAGCGTTAATCACAGATCAAATTCAATAAAAATTAACTTAATAATATGAAAAAAACATCATTTAAATTTAATAGCGCGCTTTTAATTGCTTTAACAATTTTAATGCAAATCCCATTGGTAAAAGCTGCTGTAAGTTTTAAGGATGTGCCAGCGACTTCCAAATATTATGCTGCTGTTGAATATCTTAAAGGAAAAGGCATAATTAATGGTTATAGCGATGGAACTTTTAGGCCAACACAAACAATCAATCGCGCTGAGGCGCTTAAAGTGGTACTCCTGGCAATGAAAGAAAAAAATGTAGCGTCTGGAACTGGTTCTTCTACTCAACAATCTACGCAAGCTACTTCCACTAAATCCATTTTCCCAGACGTTAAAGCGACTGAATGGTACAAAGATTATGTAAATCAAGCTTTTTCCTTAAAAATTGTGGAAGGGTATCCCGATGGCACCTTTAGACCTCAAAATAACATCAATGTAGCTGAGAGTATTAAGATTATTTTTAAATCTTTTGAATTAAGTGTTAATTCTCTGCCGCTTGGCCAAGATCCATATGTAGATGTAAAAAAAACGGACTGGTATTCTCCATTTGCCCTATATGGAAAAGATCACCAACTTATTTTGGCTCAAGCAGATGGCAAATTACACGCGGAACGTGCAATTAGTAGAGGAGACTTTGCGGATATTGTTTACAAACTTTTATATATTCAAGAAGCAAAGCTGGATAAGTTTCCACTGAGCAAAGATTGGCCAACTTATGTACATCCAAGTGATCATTATTCCGTTAAATATCCTTTCGACTGGCAAAGAATTGATGCAGGAAAGCAAACTGTATTTTGGCGCCAAGATAGTGAAAATGGTCAGGTAAGTTTTGCCAGAATTTATCCAAATAGCGGTACAGTGATTATGGTTTCGGATAAAAACGCTGCCGGTCTGAGCTTGAGCCAGTACTTGGATAAAATCCAATATGATGCGGGAGCTAGAATCGAAAAAACCACGCTAAATGGCTATCCATTTGCTACTGTGACAATTTCCTCAAGTGGGCTTGCCGATTATTATTTTGTTCTGCCAAATAAAACGGTTTTGATTGTTTATACTCAAATTGGTTCTGGGCCTGCAAATGCTTCGCTTCAAACTGACGTTCAATATTTGGTAAACAGCATAAAATACAGTGAACAGGGCGGCCAAACAATTAAAGAAGATTTTCTAAGCACAGTAAGGACAAATTTACTTGTCCCAGGCAAAGGTAAAACAACCATGGCATTGTTTACCGATTTAAAATTATTTGAAACAGACACAATTGGAATAGGAACAGGCCCTGTAGATTACTATTATAGCGCGCTTTATGATACAACCTTAAAATATGAGCGTAGTTCTGACACTTTGCTTGCCATGAAGCAAGGAAAAACATGGGCTTTTTAAGGTTTTTTCTTTGAAATTGATAAAAATTCTATAAAATTGTGGCCGGGTGGATAAACGGGTGGACAACCGCATAAACTGGATAATCACATTTTGAAATTATTATAATGAAAAAATCGTTTTTATATAAAATCTGTATTGGCACTTTGAGCATTGTTACAATTTTTTTGTTAGCGGCTTGCAGTTCACAATCTGTATCCAGGGTTACTAATGCGCCAGAAAAATCTAATTCTAATACTAATGTAACTATTCCTGGTGCGCCTCGCGCTAATGGTCCAACTTCGGCACCAAGTAGTGTAAAGGGCCCAACAAATGTGCCAAATTCCAGCATGTAATTTTTTTATTATGGATGTTTATCAGAAATCTTTGCAATTGCACGAGGAATTACATGGTGTCCTTGGAATTGACTTAAAAATTGATGTGAAAAACAGAGATGATTTATCCTTGGCATATACTCCGGGAGTGGCGGAGCCTTGTCGTAAGATCAAAGAAAATCCGCAAGATGCATATAAATATACTATTAAATGCAATACTGTAGCGGTAGTGACAGATGGTAGCGCGGTTTTGGGGCTTGGAAATATAGGTTCGGTGGCGGGATTGCCGGTAATGGAAGGGAAATGCCTGCTACTTAAGCGTTTTGGAAATGTAGATGCTTTCCCAATTTGCCTTGATACTCAAGACACCAATGAAATTGTGGAAACTATTAAGCACATTGCGCCAGGTTTTGGCGGAATTCATTTGGAAGATATTTCTGCGCCACGCTGTTTTGAAATTGAAGAAAGGCTAAAAAAAGAATTGGATATTCCCGTTTTTCATGATGATCAGCACGGAACTGCGATTGTAGTTCTGGCGGGTTTAATAAACGCCTTAAAAGTAGTTAATAAAGACTGGAACAAAGTAAAAATTGTAATTTCTGGCGCGGGAGCGGCGGCTGTGGCAACAACCAAACTGCTCAAACTTTATGGCGCTAAAAATATAATTTTATGTGATAGACAAGGCGCAATTTTTGAAGGAAGAGCTGATTTGGCTTCAGCTCCCTATAAATCCGAACTGGCCGTGATCACAAACCCGGAAAAAGAAAAGGGTGGTTTAGTGGATGTACTTAAGGGAGCCGACGTTTTTGTGGGTGTATCCGCCCCCGGTCTTTTAAATAAAGAAATGGTTGCGACAATGGCAAGTAAATCAATAGTCTTTGCAATGGCTAACCCAACTCCAGAAATCATGCCAGATGAAGCAAAAGCAGGTGGAGCTTATATTGTGGGGACTGGGCGTAGTGATTTCCCTAATCAGATCAATAACGTCATTGCCTTTCCAGGTATTTTTAGAGGAGTTTTGGATGCGCGTGCGCCACAGATTACGGATGAAATGAAATTGGCTTCTGCCAGAGCGCTTGCTGCGTACATCAAAAATCCAACCGTGGACAAAGTTATTCCTGGTGTTTTCGATGATGGAATAGCTGAAATTGTGGCAAATGCTGTTAAGAAATGTGCGCAGGGCCATGTCAATGCCATCTAAAATCTGCACCCAAATATGTGCTAGAATGTGTCGGAATTTTTGAATTACATATGGGAAAAATCAAAATTGTAGCTCATCGTGGAGGCAAGACTCCATTTCATGAAAATAGTCTTGAAGCATTCAGGTACTCGATTGAACATGGCGCAGATGCGGTAGAAATGGATATGCGTTATGACCATTATAAGCAACGATTTTATTTGGAGCACGACTTTATCCATTTGCCAAAAGATCGTGAAAATACCATCTCCAAGATTATTCCGTTTTTACCAGAACACACCAATCTGGTGATTGAATTAAAAACGCTTTCATGGCTTAGAAAGCGCTATGCTTTAGAATTTTTGGAGGTAGTTAAAGAGTATAAACTTACGCACCGGGCTATAATGATTTCTTATAATCCATTTGTTTTATTACAACTAAGAAGATTCAAAAAAGACCTGCAAATAGGCTTTATTTGTCCTTCCCATTTTAGAGCTTGGCTGTTTAGAAAATGGATTTACTTGATGAAACCACAGATTTTATTTATGCATCGACGCATTTGGAATGATCAAATGATTAATTTTGCGCGCAGCAAAAAATGTCAAATTTATGGCTACACTGCAAACAAAGAAGAGGAATGGCTAAAAGCAAAAGAACTGGAGTTAGATGGACTTGTTACAGATTATCCGGAAGAAGCAAAAAAGGTACTTTTCCCAGAGAATGAGGCTTTACAAGCAAAAAACTCGCACACGCAAGAAAAAGTGGCAGGACGCGGTTAAAGTGATATAATCGGGACGTTTTGAAACTGGTTTGGCACATCAATTTCCTATTTCATTAATCCTGTTTCTTCATATGTCCGGACATTCCAAGTGGCATTCAATTAAACACAAAAAAGCGGCTGAAGATGCTAAAAAAGGCAAGATTTTTACAAAACACGCAAAATTAATCGCGATTGCGGCACGCGGTGGCGGGGATCCAGCAAACAATCCATCACTACGCATGGCAATTGATAATGCGCGTGCGGAAAACATGCCAATGGATAACATTGAGCGCGCGATCAAAAAAGGCACAGGAGAAGGCAAAGATGCAGCAATTATGGAGGAAGTGATTTATGAAGGCTTTGGACCAGGCGGCGTGGCGATTTACATTGAGACTTTGACCGATAATAGAAATAGAACTTTTACCAATTTAAAACATTCAATTGGTAAACATGGAGGCAATCTTGGCGCAGCCGGTTCGGTTGGCTATCTGTTCAAGAAAAAAGGACGTATTGTAATTCCAATTAATCCGGAAGTGGTGGAAGATAAATTCAAGAAAACAGCTCCAGCTCCTAAAAAGAGCCTGGAAGAAATTGAACTTGCTGCTATTGATGCTGGCGCGGAAGATGTGCGAGTGATTGAGCCCGATTCTCAAGATGGCCTTGTGGAAGTTTATACAGAACCACATGATCTGATGAAGGTTAAGTCAGAAATCGAAAAAAATGGAATTAAAGTAAATTCAGCGGCACTGACTTACATGCCTCAAACTTCGGTGGCGGTTACAGAAGCAGAGATCGCAAAAGCATTGCTGGATTTAATCAGCGCTATAGAAGAAGACGAAGACGTTAATGAAGTCTTTAGTAATGCGGATATTTTGGAGGAAATTTTGGGGAAACTGTAAATTACTCCTCGAATTTGTAAGTCATATTTGGTTCCATGGTGAAGCCACTGCTTTGATTTTGGCTGGAAGCCTTTCTAATTATGACATCCGTGAAGGAGTCCCCTTCCGTTGATTTATCAACAATGCTTTGTTCAATCTGATCTGGAAATTTTTGATCTAAATTATATTCGGGCAAAACTGGGGTGGTTTCTTTTTCAATTACTTGTTCTGGCCTTGGCATGGCTGTAAAGCCTGTCATAAACTGATTTATTGCGGCCGTGGCATTTGTTTGCTGGCCCTGTAAATTCGATTGCACTGCGGCATTTTGAACTGTTGAGATCTGTTCCTCGTCCACCAACTGCAAACGTTCCTTTTGAAACTGTTTGATTTTTTCTATAACCATAGCTTCTGTTCCCGTAAAATCTGCACTTTGAATTTTAAAACCTGCGGCTTGAACATGGCCTCCACCACCAAACATTCCGGCAATCTGGCTCGCGTCAATTCCAGCCGAAGTGGTTCTAACACTTCCAGAAATAAGACCATCTTTTCTTTCTTTTAATAAAAGCACAACTTCTGTGCCAGGGGCATTTGTAAGGAGTTCATCAATGATTCCTCCGGTTTCATCGTCACGACTATCCGTGTCTGCAAAATCTTTGCGATTTAAGGTTGCCCAAACAAAGCGATATTTTGGTTCCATTTTAATATTGCTCAATATGCGACCCCAAAGACGTAAAGTAGAAAGATGCTTAGTCTTAAAAACGTGCTTAATAATTTCCTGCTGACGAGCACCGTGTTTAATTAATTTCGCAGAAGCGGCAAATGACCTTGGGCTTGTATTAGCGTTTTGAAAACTACCTGTATCGGTAATAATACCGGCAAGCAATAGCGTTGCGACGTCTTCATCAAAAAGTTGAGTCTGAGTAAGGTCTTCTAAATCTTCAATTAAGGGCACCAAGATTTCTGTGGTTGCAGAAGCCATAATATCGACCAGATTAATGCGACCAAACTGATCATTGGAAGCATGGTGATCTATATTTATAACTGGAACTGATGTAAAAAGTTGTGGATTATCTTCGTAAAAACGGCCAAGCTGAACTAAATCGCCTGTATCAACAGTTACGATCACATCATATTTGCTTGGACCATGATGAAAAGAAACTTCATCAGATGAAAACTGCCCTTTTTTAGCAGTGACAACAATGTTAACTTTATCTTTTTCCAGTTGGGTTTTTATAGTGCCTATTTTGGACTTGGCACAATCAATTGTTACAATAAAATCAGGAGAAGCGGTTAGCTCTTCATGTATTACGTTAGTTGTAGGTAAAAACTGAAAAGCTTCCGGAACTGGCTCGCAGCTAACAACCGTAACTTCTTTGCCAAGTTTTTTCAGTACTAAATAAAGCGCCAGAGCGCTTCCAAGTGAATCGCCATCCGCAGGAGCAGAAGGCATAACTAAAATACTGTTTGCCTGTAATAAAATGTCGATAATTTGTTTGCGGATTTGGTCCATGGGGAGATTTTCTAGAAGTGAGTTCTGCAGGTCTAAATATTAAATTATTATAATATATTAGAGCCTTTAAGTCAATACTGTGATTGGGAATCGCGAAGGCCCCACTTTAGCAAAGCGGTTGTGGCAAAGCAAGACGAACTGAAAAAGTCCTTAGGGAAGTTGAATAGTCTGGGAGTAAGGCAAATTTTGCGCCTCTGCAGGCGTTTGGTTTTGGATCATTAGCGAGCCGATGAAGGCAATGATCACTGCTTGTCCCAACAAAATTAAGGTAATTAGGAATTTCATAAAAATCTCTTAGATGCTTGTAATAACGCACAAGTCTAAAAAGGATTACAAAATTCAACCTTTGAGGTTGCAGAATTGGCCTAGAAATTTTTACTCCGCCGCCTTAAAATCTACGGCACGCAGCTGCAGATGGCTTGTTCCCCTCCAGTCATTTTTTTCCAAATGGCAAACAAGATCAATTGTAGTATTTTCACCAAGTAATTCTTCGTGTTCGCCTAATTTAAAAGCGATTACGGGCAATCTTTTTACAGTGCTGCCATTTTCTCCTGGAATTTCGGCTTTAAAATGAAGATGATTTTGGTCTTTACCAACACGTTTTGCCAAAACTGGACGAACGCCTTTCACCAAAAAAAGCGGCTGTTCATTGCCAACACCATAAGGCTCCATCTGCTCCAAAAAGCTCATTAAATTTTCATTAATGTCATCTGCAGACAGTTCACAATCTATGTTGATTTTGGGACGCGCTGATTCGATTGGTAAAATTCCTTCGGCATAGGCGCTCATGGCATCAATAAAACCTAGTAACTTTTCTTTGCGGATGTTAAATCCTGCTGCCTGCGCATGCCCACCAAAGTGCTCAAGATGATCACGATGAACCGTTAGGGCGTCTACCACATTAAAAAATTCCGGACTGCGGGCTGATGCCACTAAATAATCCCCAAAATCCTGCAAAATCATACTTGGTAGTGCGTATTTTTCCACGATTTTTGCTGCGATTAATCCCAAAATGCCCACGTGCCAATCTGGGCTTGAAGCAATAAAGATTTTGGCGCCGTTAGGTCTTCCCGCATTATATTTTTGAAATTGTTCCTCAGCCTCAACCATGGCTTTTATAACCATCTGTTGACGATTTTGATTCAATTTCTCCAAATGCTCTGCTAATAATTTTCCTTTTTCTTTATCGTCATTTAAAAGCAATTGCAGCGCATAATAGGGATGATCAATCCTCCCTGCGGCATTAATGCGAGGAGAAATCCGAAAACCGATTGTGTTAATATCAATTTTTTCATCCGGCTGAATACCAGAAAGGTCCTTTAAAAACTGTAAGCCTGGCCATTTAGTATTCTTTAAAGCTTCCAATCCATACTTCACAATAATGCGATTCTCACCCTGGATCGGTCCTATATCTGCAACTGTTCCTAAACTTGCCAAATCCAACAAAGAAAAAAGATATTCTTCGCGCTCTTCTCCTTCAAATTTGTCCGTGATAAGCGCAGAAGCCAATTTAAAAGCCACGCCGGCGCCAGTTAAGCCCTTAAATGGGTATCCACAATCAGTCTGCCCAGGGTGCAAAATGGCGTAAGCCTGATCCGGAATTGCTTCTGGGATGGTGTGATGATCTGTCACAATCACATCTATGCCATGGCTTTTAGCTAAATCTATCTGGTTTTTACATGAAATTCCGCAATCAACCGTAATCAAAAGCGTGACCCCGATTTTGGCAAATTCTTCAACGAAAGCATTGCTAAGACCATAACCATCTTTAACACGGTGTGGGAGCCGATAAGAAACGCGTGCGCCCAAGATCTGTAAAGTTTTATACAAAATGGCTGTGCCACTAATGCCGTCTACATCATAATCACCAAAAATGATGATCTTTTCTTTGTTATGGACAGCCTGCTTGATGCGTTCAACAGCTTTATCCATATCTTTCATAACAAAAGGGTTGTGAAAGCCCTTTTTGTAACTTGGCGAAAGGTATGCCTGAACTTGTTCTTTTTCGGTTAATCCCCTATTACTGAGGAGTTTTTGAATAACATTTTTTTCTGGATCTGTATTTTTGATGTTCCAGTTTTTGTTTAGAACGGACACGGAAATAAGAATTATTGATAAGCAAGGTAAGGGGGGTCAAATGGACAATTTTGCTTTTGCTCAGCGCACACTATGATTACAAAAATTTTTCTAATGAAAGCTCGGATTTTTAGCAAAATCGCACAAGGAAATATACCAAGTTATGCTTGGAAAGACAAAAAGAATTGATAAAAGACGCTCCATTAATTTGATTTAGTTTCTTTTAATCTGAATTTTACAATTTTCCTTATCAAATTGAATGGAATCGGCTTATCTATTGGAAATTGAATCGTTCCTTTTGACGTTTTATATTCTAATAATTCATTTTTGAAAGCAACTATCGCAGATGGGGTGGGAAAAAACCCAATGTGTTTTTTGAAAGCTGCAAAATGAACCAAATGTTTTCCATTTATATCGAAAGTAGGCATGCGGTAACTGATCGTCTCCACTGCATCAGGCGCTGCTTCTCTGATTGCTTTTTGAAATTGTTTTAGTATCGACTGTATCTCCTTTGGAAATTGTGAAATATATTTATCTATTACTGAATCCATATTACTAATAATTAAATTTTTCCAGATCATGCCCGTTAAGCCAGTGGATATCTTTGTACTGTTTGAACCAGGTGATTTGACGTTTGGCATAATTTCGGGTGTTTTTTTTGATTTCTTCAAGAGCCGGTTCAAGTTCACTCTGACCCCGCAAAAATGGTAATAACTCCTTATAACCAAGCGAAGACATGGATGGCAAATCTGGCTTAAAACCTTTATCTATAAGCATTTTAAATTCCTGCAAAAGGCCACGTTTGACCTGATTATCCACACGCAGATTTATGCGAGCATATAGCTCTTCCCGTGGCCACTCAATCCCAATAATAAATGGACTAAATGAACTTAAACCTTTGGTGTCAATTTTTTGAATGCCACCGGCAATATTAATTTCCAGAGCGCGAATTACATACCGTATATTATTTGGATGAATGCGTGCTGCAGCTTGCGGATCTTTTTCTTGCAAGAGCTTATGTAAGGCCTCCACGCCGTGCTTCTTTGCGTATTCTGTATACTCCTGGCGAAGTTTTAGATTTGGTGGCACAGAAGGTATTTCATAATTTTGAATAATCGCATTTATATAAAGGCCAGTTCCGCCAACCAACATGGGCATGTGACCACGGCTATAAATTTCAGCAATAGTTTTTAAAGCAATGCGCTTAAAATCGGCCAGTGTAAAATCTTCATCCGGCTCCACAAAGTCCAACAGATGATGAGGCACGCCTTCCCGCTGCGCAGGCATAATTTTGTCCGTGCCAATATCCATGTATTTATAAACCTGCCGACTATCCGTGGAAATAATTTCGCCATCAAACATTTTGGCTATCCTTAGACTTAAGGCGGTTTTTCCCGATGCTGTTGGTCCTAAGATAACAATTATGGGTTTTTTATTCTTTGGATCCAAAAGAAAATCTTTTAATTCCTGGAAAATGTTCATGCGTGGTTTAAAGCAATTGACAAAATCGGCCAGATTCTAAAACTTTTAAAGTTGCTTGTCGACTGGATAAAGGTAATAAACATTGCGACTTTTTATTTTAAATAAATCATGCAATCGTAATTTTTTAAAATATGGCAAAAGAATTAAACACGGATGAAATAGACCAGGGCTGGCCAGAGCCACCTAAAAGTGGCCCTAGAACAGTCCCCAGACCAGACAAAAAAGCTCCTGTAGTAAAGGTTTATAGTGGCAAAGTGCGTCGTGCTATTTCCGCTATTTTAAATGAACAAGGTAACGATGCTCCTTCTCATAAACCAATACAAGATCAGGAAACACAACTATTTGACTATATTTTAAAGAAGCGGGAGCTTAAATCAGGGAATTCTTTAGTGGGATCTTCTGCAGATTATAATCTGCTTTTTGCGGAAATTGATGCTAAGCGTTTATTTTTTAGTGGCCCGGCGCCAGATTCCAATAGTATTCCGCAAGTTGATGCTTATTATGAAAATCATCAAAAAGACGCCGATAAATGCAAATATGACCGCAAAAAAATGCAGGGGCAATTGGAAAAAGCACTAGATAAGCTTGTACAACTGCATAATGGCCTTATTCCAAATGAAATTTATTATCAAATTACGTTACTTGCCATTGCCTGTCGTCGCAGAATTGAGTCTTTTCGTAATAGCTCCGACGATATAGAAGTAAACCCTCTTGATAACTCTTTTGATTTAGCCTGGGCGCATAGCGAAGTTTACGCTTTGTGTAACCATAATGCCTTTTTAAAAAATGGAAATTGCATTTATGTACTGATGGCAATTTTGAACTTTGCAGATCCAATCTGGAAAGTACAATTAAAACCCGCCCAAGGAATTTCTATTTTGCCTATTTTGGAAAAAATACTTGATACTGCTGATTTATGGAAGACGTTAAATCCTGATCCACTATATGAAAACCTGGCGGAAATTTTAGCGTTAATAGCAGAAATTGATCCTAAAAAAACTCTACCTGCCCGAATCAATTTAATTGAAAAATATTTAGGCAAAGCTGAAGCGATGGAACCAGCTGTTGATAGCCAAAAACCGGGAGGTATTGGTAAATTACTTGCTTCGCTACAATCACCGGAAGAAATAGAAGCATATCAATCTCTAGTAAGTGGCAAGCAAAAAGCTTGACGCAAGTGGCTATTTACATTAAATTAGGCACCGTCAAAGACAGCAGGTGTGTTTTTTGGTAGAATGATAATGGTAAAGGTCGATCAGGAAGCCAATAAGCTATAAATCCAGCCGAGACCACGCACGTGGTAAAACCAAGTGCGATAATAAAGGAAGCGAGCCCGTTAGGGCGAGCAACCTGGAACAAAGTGAAGGCTAAATGCTTTAAACAATGTTCCTTTCGGTCTCAACTGTTATGACAAGTTGAGATTTTTTAAAATTTTCTATGGCTGTTACAAAAGCAAAGAAATCAGAAGTCTTAAATGAGCTAAATGACAAGTTCGGTCAGGCAAAAGCTATATTTTTTGCTCAGAATAAAGGACTCGAAGTAAAGAAGATCACAGATCTTCGCAAAAAACTCCATAAAGAAGGTGTAGAGATGGTTGTTGCTAAAAAGACTCTTATGCGTCTTGCAGCAAAAAACAACAATCTTCCAGAACTTTCAGATGCAATGATGACTGGTGCTGTTTCAGCATCTATCAGCAAAACTGATGTTGTGGCTCCAGCTCGCCTTTTATATCAATTCGCCAAGGATAATGAAAACCTGGTTTTACTGGGTGGAATTATTGACGGCAAATTGGTAAGCGCAGCTGAAGCTAAACAATTAGCGACATTGCCATCAAAGGAAGTACTCCTTGCAAAACTGGTTGGCAGTATGAAAGCTCCAATTTCAGGTTTCCATGGCACCCTTTCTGGAATTATGCGCAAATTTGTTTATGGTCTTAAAGCAGTGCACGATAAAAAGGCATCAGCTTAATCAATAAATTTCATTATTAATTCTTAATAACTTATTTACTATGGCAGACGTAACTCTAAGCAAGGATGCAGAAAAAATCCTTGAAATGGTTGAACAACTCACAGTTCTTGACCTTGCAAACCTGGTTAAGGCTATGGAAGAAAAATTCGGTGTTAGCGCAGCAGCTCCTGTAATGATGGCAGCAGGTGGTGCAGCAGGTGCAGCTCCAGCAGCTGAAGAATCAGCTACTGTTACTGTTGTTCTTGCAAGCGCAGGCGCACAAAAAATCAACGTAATCAAGGTTGTACGTGAACTTACAGGTCTTGGCCTTAAAGAAGCTAAGGACTTAGTAGATGGCGCTCCAAAGCCAGTTAAAGAAGGTGTAGCTCGCGATGAAGCAGCTAAAATGAAGAAATCTTTGGAAGAAGCTGGTGCTACAGTTGAACTTAAATAGTTTTAGCCCAGTCTCGCTAGAGACTCTAAATTGTAAAATAAAAAGCCCCCGAGAAATCTGGGGCTTTTTAAAATTATTTATCAAATATTTATATTCTTTTGTCAAATACAAATCCATCTTCCTCCCCCTAGCAACCTGTACCCAAGCGCCAAATTGTGCTAAAATATTATGATAATAAAAATAAAAACAAATTATGGCAGACACATTTATGGGGCTTTCAGAAATTGCTGCTGGAAACAAAAACACAAATCCCTCAGCAAATACTGATCCTGCAAAAACACCGGCACAGACAAATACCAAATCAGGTGACGAAAATCTTAGTTTTTCTAATATTTTCACCCAGACTAAAGCGCCAGAAAAGG
>CAZOQT010000003.1:61861-69673 GCA_964582265.1 uncultured Candidatus Peribacteria bacterium | reverse complement strand
CTTTTTAACAAGGGCGGAAAATGGTTTTTTGGGTAGGCTTTTTCCACCTTTTTGCGGTAAAATTGGGGCTGTTTTGTAATGTTTGCAAAGATGAAACTGGCGGAAATTATTACGCGTTTTCTGGAACACGCCGAAATCGGCAAAAATCAGTCAAAAAAAACAATCGAAAACTATCATCATTATTTGGGTCGTTTTATGGAATGGATGAGCGGCGGAAAGAGCGAAGAGGGCCAGCTGCAGGCCAGTCCAAAGGATATTACGTTAGACAAAATTCAGGCATATCGTCTTTATTTAAACCGCTTAATGGATGAAAACGGGCAGCAACTTTTGAGCACAAAAACGCAAAATTATCATGTGATTGCGCTGCGGGCTTTTTTAAAATATTGCATAAAAAATGACATCGACACGCTGCCGCCGGAAAAAATCGACCTAAGCAAAATTCCAGAAAGGACTGTGGAATACCTAACGCGTGAAGAGCTGGAACGGCTTTTTGAAGAGGTAAATAAAGGTTTTGGCTTAGGCACGGGCAGCAGTGACACAGCGCGGATTCAGGCGCTTAGAGACATGGCTATTATAGAAACTTTATATTCTACCGGCTTGCGTGTAAGCGAGTTGGCGTCTTTAAACAGATCACAGGTTGATTTGGTGCGTCGCGAATTTATGGTTAGAGGAAAGGGCAGAAAGCCAAGGATTGTTTTTTTGTCTGATCGAGCGGTAGAGGCTATTAAAGCATATTTAAAGCAGCGCGATGACAATTTTGAGCCACTTTTTTTGAATTATAGGCATGCCAGCGGTAAAAAATCGCAGAGCGCAGAAGATATTACCAAAGGCGAAAAAAGGCGCTTGAGCACGGTAATGATTGAATATCTAGTAAGGCAATACGCCCGAAGGGCAGGGATCATAAAAAAAGTTACGCCGCACGTTTTACGCCATTCGTTCGCTACTGAATTATTGATTAATGGCGCGGATATTCGTTCCGTGCAGGAAATGCTTGGACACTCTTCAATTACAACCACACAGATTTATACTCATGTGACAAATAAGCGTCTAAAAGAGGTGCATGAGAAATATCATAAGTTATGATATTATTGAGCCGGTAACCTTTGAGGTTGGTAACTTCTTTCTATGATTTCTTTTGAAAATGTAAGCAAAAAATATGGACGAACCACGGTTTTGGATAAGCTGAATTTGCAGATTTTAAGCGGCGAATTTGTTTCTATTATTGGACCTTCCGGAGCCGGGAAATCGACCCTGGTTTATATGCTGATGGGTGCGGAAAAAATAGATCATGGAAATATTCTGGTGGATGGATATACGGTTAATGCGATGGATGAGCGCGAAATGCAGTTTTTTAGAAGAAGAATCGGCGTGGTTTTTCAGGATTATAAATTGCTTCCGCAAAAAACTGTTTATGAAAACGTGGCTTTTGCAATGGAAGTCTGCGGTTATGAGGACTTTGAAATAAGAAAGCGCGTTCCGGAAATTTTGGAATATGTGGGGCTAAGTGAATTTGCAAAACGTTTTCCGCATCAGCTTTCTGGTGGAGAACGTCAAAGAACGGCCATTGCCAGAGCTTTGGTGCATCACCCAAGACTTATTGTAGCAGATGAACCAACGGGAAATCTGGACCCAAAAACCGCCAAAGAAATCGTAGGATTACTTTTAAAAATTAATCGCGACGGAATTACGGTTATTTTGACTACACATAACGTGGGACTTGTGGATTTAATCAAAAAAAGGGTAATCAAATTGGTGAATGGAAAAGTAATTAGCGATCTGCAACACAGTGGGTATCATGAACTTAAAAATCACACTCAACCAAAACGTATTAATTTAGCCATTTCTTAACAATTATGACAACTTATAAACAAGCAGGTGTGGACATTAATATGGGCGATAAGTGCTCAGCAATTGCTTATGCAGCGGCAAAAAGAACTTTTGCAGGCCGTAAAGGTATGATTGGCGTGCCGGTTAATATTGAAGGTGGATTTACAGGTGCGCTTGATTTTGGCGATTATTACATGGTTTTTAATTCTGATGGAGTAGGTTCAAAAATGATGGTTGGAGCCGCAGCAGGAAAATATGACACACTTGGATATGATCTGCTCGCCATGGTTACCGATGATGCGGTTTGTGTAGGTGCGGAAACAATCGCGATTACCAACACAATTGATACAAGCAAGGTGGATGCGCGCGTGGTGGAGCCATTACTTAAGGGCCTAGAAAAGGCTTGTTTGGAACAAAAAGTGGTTATTCCAGGTGGTGAAATTGGTGAAATGCCAGATATGGTAAAAGGCAATTTGTGGAATTCAAGCGCAATTGGAATTGTAGAAAAAGATAAATTTATTTTGGGCCGTGATGTAAAACCTGGAGATGCGATTATTGGGCTTAGAAGCCGTGGTTTTAGATCTAACGGTTTTGCGCTGGTTAGACATGTTTTGCAAAAAAAATTCGGGACAAAATGGGCGGGGGTGAAGTTTGCAGATGCGGGAACAAAGGGCAAAAGTGGCGCCGCAAAGGGCAGCGCAAAAGGCAAGACCTGGGGCGAAATGGTGCTGACTCCATCGCTGATTTATTCTGGTGCTTTACTTGAATTGCTGGGCCGCTTTGGTGAAAAACGCACGTGCAATATTAAAGCTTTGGCGCATGTTACTGGCGGTGGCTTGCCGGGCAACGTGGTTCGTGTTTTGGGAAAATATGGCGCAGATTTGACCGATTTGTGGCCTGCGCACGAGATGATGGTGCGTCTTCAAGAATATGGACGCGTGGCAGATAAAGAAGCGTACGAAGTCTGGAATATGGGCGTTGGCATGACAATAGTGAGCAATGAATTTGAAAAAATTTCCGCAGCAATGAAAAAGCACGGTATTCAAGCCAAAATCATTGGTGAAGTAAGCAAAAAGCCGGGCGTAAGGCTGGTTAGCCAAGGCCATTTTGATAAAGGCAAAACGCTCGAATTTGAGGCGTAAACTGAGGACCGGCAGTCGACAGATTTAAAAAGTATTGAATTTTAACAACAGGCAATTATAATGCAGGCGGTTTTGCTCATTTCTTAATTATTATTTTATGGAGACATTAAAGCATGAGCCAGTCGAACAAGAGACTACAACTGCAAGAGTTGTGAATAACGGTAGAGAGATGGGAGTAATCTCTATTTATAAAAATGTTAGAAAACTTCTTGATGAAAGCAATGCGGATAGAAATCAAGATGATAACAAGCATTAATTCATAATTTGTTTAGATTTTTTTAATGAGTGATTAGGTATGGTGCACTTAGCGTAAGTTGTTAAGTGACTACTCATGAAAAAATTTTTACATGCTTTTAATTCGGTACCGGGTATTAGCTACCCTGTTTTGATAAGGCTTTGGGCGGGTTTTAATAATTGGCATTTTGCTTGGGAGAAAGCCAGTTTTGAGCAATTTTTGCGGACCGGCTTAACGGAAGTTATGGCTCGCCGAATAATTGAATGGCGAAAACATTTTGATGTGCTGAAGGAATATGAGTGGCTCAAAAAAAGGGGGATTGTTTTTTTGGAACGGATTGATCCGGAGTTTCCACAAAGTTTAATCAACATCCCAGACCCGCCGTTTGGCATTTATATAAAGGGCGCACCCCTAAAAAATTGGCGGCCAGAAGGGACTGGCCCCAAGCATGTTGCAATTGTTGGAACGCGAAGATCAACAACTTATGGCGAAAGAATTGCCAAAGAAGTTGCTCAAAAAATCGCGCAGCAAAATGGGATTATTGTGAGCGGCTTGGCGTTGGGGATTGATGCCTGCGCGCACATTGGCTGCATACTGGCTAAAAAACCGACTGTGGCGGTTTTGGCTTCACCGGTTGATGCGGTTACACCAAGTACACATGCGCATTTGGCTGAGGAAATTTTGAAGTTTGGCGGAACGCTGGTGAGTGAATATGCAGATCAGGATTTTTTTTCTAAACAACGCTTTCATGAAAGAAACAGAATTATTTCTGGGCTCTGCCAAGCGGTGATTGTGATTGAGGCACCAGAAAAGTCCGGAGCGCTAATTACGGCACGGGCGGCTCTTAATCAGGGCCGAGATCTTTATGTTTTGCCGGGTGATATTACTCGCCCGCAAAATGCAGGATCGCTCGGGCTAATTGCAGATGGCGCGAATCCAATTATTAGTGTTGATCGGCTTTTGGAAGATTTAGGCTTTAATTCCAGCCGCCAAGTTGCTCAACAAAATTTAACTTTGGAAGAATTACTTATCCTTAAAATTTTACAAAAAAAGGCGAGCACGACCGAAGAAATATTTAGGGCGATTTGGCAGTATAAAGAGGCAAGCAGTGCGCCCGGACAAACATATGAAGCATCAGGGCTTTCCATCAACAAAATTCAGTCATTACTTACTTCGCTGGATTTAAAAGGAATTATCCAAAAAAATAAAATGGCGCAGTGGGAAATTGTCTGAAAGATTTATTCCACAATAGTGGTAACTCGATGAACTTCTTCCAGACTGGTAATGCCTTTTAAGACCTTAATGATGCCGTCTTCACGCATGGTGAGCATTCCTTTGCGGCGTGCGGCTTCGATCATTTTGGTGCTGCTGGCTTTGTTCAAAATTAAATCTTTCATTTCAAAGTCTATATCTAATATTTCCACAATCGACACGCGATCTTTATAGCCGGTGTGACTGCAAATATCGCAGCCTTTGCCATATGGAAGTTCTTTAGGAATTTCAATTTCCAGCGTAGGCTGAACCTGTTTCATACCCTCCAGCATGCGTGTAATTTCATCTATTTCTGCTTGTGGAATTGGACGCATTTCCTGACAACTTGGACAAATTTTCCTGACCAGACGCTGTGCAATAATGGTGTTAAGTGCCGGCGCGATCATGAATGGAGGCAAGCCAATATTTACAAGTCTTGGAATGGTTTCTATTGCGCTATTGGTGTGCAAAGTAGAAAGCAACACGTGACCGGTAAGCGCAGCCTGAGCAGCAGTTTCTGCTGTTTCCAAATCACGAATTTCACCAAGCATTACAACGTCCGGATCCTGACGCAAAATTGCGCGAAGCCCGTTGGCAAAGTCGTAACCACGCTTTTCGTTAATCTGACTTTGAGAAACACCTGGCAAATGATATTCAATCGGATCTTCCAACGTTATTACTTTATTTTCTGGCTTGTTGAACTTATCCAGCATGGTATAAAGCGTGGTGGTTTTACCTGATCCTGTAGGTCCAGTAATCAAAATCATACCATGTGAAATTTTAGTAAGATGCTCGATTTTAATTAAATTTTTATCCCAAAAACCAAGCTCTTCGAATGTGATCAAATGATGTCCACTATCCAATAATCTGCATACAAAAGTTTCACCATATTCAGTTGGCAAAGCAGAAACACGTACATCTATTTTGCGATCATTAACTTTAAAGCTGTAGCGTCCGTCTTGAGCTTCGTTACTTATGTTCAACTTCATTTTGCACTGATATTTGATTTGATTGATGATGTTGGCGTAGGTTGATTTTTCGATTTGAAAAATTTCGTGCAAGACACCATCAATGCGGAAGCGCATGCGAACACTTTGCTCTTCTGGCTCAAAATGGACATCTGAAGCACCGGTTTTTAAAGCGCCTACGTTAATAAGGTAAATGGCTTCTTCCGAAGTAAGACTGTTTAAGCGGTTTTTTAAATCTTCGAGTTGCTTAATTTCTTCTTCGTAAGCTTTGATTTTGTCTTCAGAAAGGCGGGTAGAGATTTGCTTTTTTACTTTGTATTGATTGGTTTCGTAAAGCTTATTGGCTTCTAAAATACCTTCGTCTGAGGCCAAATTTAAGTCTAGTTCATAGCCTGCGGCTTGAAGATTTTTAATGGCGATTTTGGTTTCGGCTTTTTCTGGATCGGCTACGGCAAGACGCAATTTTTTGCCGATTTTGAAAAAAGGCATAATCAAAGCTTGCCCAGCAATTTCCGGTGAAACAATTCGAAGAAGATCTGGATTGATTGGTGTAACGCCAATGTTGATGTAGGGAATTTTGAGTTCTTTGGCACGTTCAATTGTGGCACGTTCTTTAAAAGAACGATTGATTTTATCTAGCGTCTCATCCACGGTTTGTGGCTGTTTGCCGGCGTTAACTGAACTCGAATTACCGAGCACAGAACCAGCCGCGAGTGGATTTGAATCTCCCGCGCTTTGGTTACTTGGATCTGTGGTTGTGATTTGGTCGTCGGGCATAAATTAGAGTTTGTTTGTGTCCAGGTTCGAAAATATCTATATATTTTAGCATAAAGCAGGCTGAAATATAAGGCTTTCTTAAAAAATGACTGGAGCTCTTAATATGAATGTATTAAATGCAATATTTAACATATTTCAGCAAGTTCATTTACATATTTGCGACTTAGTCTCATCGAATAAACATCTAAAAGATGTTAAAATATTAGGAATAATTTTGATACATACATGCAAAAAATTCGCTTGAGTCTGGTTTCTGAGGTTTCGGCTCAAATTAAAAAATGTTTATTGCTTTCACAGGAAGAGAAAGCATATTGGCTTTTAAGGCTTGATAGTTTGCCTGAAACTTCTTTAACAAATCTGCTAAAAATTTTTAAAGAAAAGAATGCAATAATTGAGGAATATCTTAAAACAGCGCTGGAAAGTGATCCTGATCAGAAAATTTTGCAGTCTTTTAAAGATCAAATTAAAAAAATAAAAAATAATGCTTTAGAGCTGGAGCATAGCGATGAAGGAAATAAAGCTGAAGAAGCTCTGGAAAAAAGTCTAAAACAAATATAAAAATTATTATGCCGGGAGGTGAAAATTTCTCAAATTCGGCTATTGACGCTCAACAGAATGCCATTCGAGCGTTAAAAGAAAGTCAGGATAATCCTGATGCTTTAAAGCAAAAGCTGAACCAATATCAAAATGTTTTTTTTGGTGAAGTGGATTCTGCCCAAGATGAAGTAAAATCATTAGCTTCTAAATTAAATTCTAAAGAAGCAAAAGATTATTTGAGTGATACTAATTCTAAGATTGCAGCAACCTTGTTGAATGTGGCTAGGGAAGGTCAAAAAATTAAAGCTGCAAAAGGTGAAAAGGCTGAATCAATTGATTCACTAGCAACCGCCCTTCATGCTCAACTGCAAGCTGAAGAAGCGGAAATTAAAAATTTTGCTGCAATTGAAGAGATTGAAACTCAAAATAGCAAAATTGATTCTGACCCTGCGCAGACTGATCCGGATAAAATCATCAAAAGCAAACAGGAATTAGTGACTAAATTGCCAAGCTCGTCTGTAACGGCTCCTCTAAAAGAAAAAGTCTCGCAGGAAATTAAAGATAGCATTGCTAATTTAACTGTATTTAAAGCCGATCAGGTTTTGGTTGGTCTTACTGAAAAGGATGTTACAAAGCTTGGTGAACTTTCTAAAGCCTATGAAAAACAGCAATCAGATGACACCAAAGCACAGATTGACCAGATTTTAGGAAAGTTGGATTTTGAAAAATTAGGGGATGATGTTTTTAAAGATAAAATTGGTAATAATACTGATCCATTAACATCCAGACTCTACCAAAAATTATGGCAGGATAAATTTGCACCTCTTAAACAAAAATTTGAAGAAACTAAAAAACAATTAGAAGCAAAAGAAAAGGATACAATAACCACTCAGGCTGAAGTGGCGCTGGGCGTAGTTGAAAGTGCCTGGAAAGAACAAATAGAACCTAAATTGAAGAAATATACCATTAAAGCTGACCAGGAAAATCTGGATTTGGAAAAAGATTTACTGGCAGATTTGTTAAAATCCAGATCTTTGCTTGCACCTTTTAAGGCTCAAATAGATAAGATCGAAGC
>CAZOQT010000003.1:56043-61761 GCA_964582265.1 uncultured Candidatus Peribacteria bacterium | reverse complement strand
TTTGCAGCTTCTAATGAAAAAGATCCGGTTAAGCGAAAGCAGGCTTTTACAGAATTTGCAAAGGAAGCCAGGGACGCTCAAGCTTATCATTTGGCTCAAAAGTATTTGGATTATGCTTTGGAAGATCAATACAAAGAAGCGAGCAAAAAATTAAGCAAAGATGCGGTGTTGAAAAAAATGCTGGCTGATCCTGCTTTTTTGACAAAATTAAATCAACATGCTGCCCAGCGCTACCAGATGATGTTAAAAGAAAATCCGGCGTTAAAGGGACAATTAACAGTAGAAATAGTGAAACAAAAAATGTTAGAGCAGGAATTGGACTCTAAATACAAACGAGAACTGCGACGAGTAATCACACCTTTGAATGCTTCATATTCGCTTGTAGAAATGGTCGATCCGGCTTTGGGTCTTTATAATAACTGGTTCCCAGTTGATGATCCTGCCTGGTATGATGTTTTGAATTATGGGGCGGAAGAATGGGATGATTTCCAGGTTGAATGTGTAAAATTTGTATTTGAACAGATGCCAAGCATGGGAATTGGTATGGCTGCTGGCGCGATGGGTAAAGTTGGAGGAAAGATGGCAGGAAAAGCTGTGGGGAAATATTTAATGAGAGCGGGATTAAAAGATGCGGAAATGAAAATAATAGAAGAGGGCGGTGTTGCCGCATTAAAAGCAAGCTTAACAGCGGCAAAAACAGGCAATGTCAGTTTACTTTCTTATGGCGCAACAAGAATGCTTGGCACGTTAGCCTTAGAAGGCGGAACTATGTATGGACTGGGACTTACACATGAATATTTGCAGAGTGGACAGGTTTCTGACTTTAAACATCCCGGCGATATTTCTGAACATTTGGCCGAAAGTATGTTTAAAGTTGCAATTTTTAAAGGAATTGGAGTTGTGACATCGAATATAAAACCGCTGGCGGCAGCAATGCAAAAAGGTGGTGCTGCAGGCAAATTGGCTTGGTTAGGATCAGAAACAATAAGTGGTGCTGGTGGAGTTGTTTTGGATGCGTCGTTAGCTAAATTAAAAGGACATGATTTTACTGGGCAGGACGCTTTCCATGCAATGATTTCTAACTACGTGATGTCGGTGGGAATGGGTGTGGCGCACGGGAAGGGTCACTCTGAAAATAAAGAAACTAGAAAATTGCAGGAGGCTGCGGCTAAAGATAGCTCTGAATATCGCAGCGCCCGCGCAACCGAAGCGCGAGCTTATTTAGATAGAATAGGCGTAGATGCCGCACATCCAGAGTCAGTTAAAAGTGCCCGTTTTGACGCGGATGGTACCTTGATTTTAAATGGTAAAGCCATTAGAGGTTTTGATTCCAGTTACATGGATCAATTGCCTGCGCCATTTAAAACAAGAATTGACGCATTATCAACAGGGCATGCGGTTAATACGCATTTTAAATCAAGGGCATCCATATCTGCCGACATGCCCGAAAGCATTAAAAGGGAAGCTTTGGAGGCGGGAAAAAGTTTACAAGATGTGCGTGGTTGGATTTCTGAAGATGGTCAAATCCATTTTAATCTTGATTATCTAAATAGTAAGCCAAAAGAAGGCGGCCATAGGGATGCGCCTGCGGAAAGAATTTTATTAGATGGGTATGAGGCGGTTTCCGAAAATGGTGAGCTTAAGATCAAATCACCGGATGGTAAAAAATTGTCCATTCTGGAATATGCAGGGGTTGAAAGAACTGCAGAGGGTGGAAAATATAAAGGACGTTTAATGGAAAACATGCGCAGTATCAAAAATCATGAAGTAATGCACAGAATTTATGAAATTTATAGTGATTCTTTAAATCCACGATTATTGAAATTAATGCAGGATAATCCTGAACTAATGGCAGCTTTCAATCAAGCAGGCAGAAAATTAAATGGACGTAATTTACAAGAATTTGTTAGTGAAATTGCGGATGGTAAGACCTTGAATGTGGCTGGGATTAAGCTTTCTCCCGACATTATTGCGAAAATTGAAAAGGAAACTGAAGATGCTATTTCCAAAGTTAATGATAGAAAATTTTCATTTAAACGCCTTACTGAAGAAGATACACGTCTTCTATTAACACGCACTCAAGAACACTTTGCGAGAGAAACTGCTGATGCAAGTTATTATGATCCTGTTCAGAAATTTACTAATGGGAAAATAAATATTCCTAGTAGTGTATACAATAATTGCAAAATTTATAAGTATGATATTGTAGAAGATAGGATAATCATGGCGCAATCTACCTCCAGTAATAAATTGATTCAGACAAAGACATCATTAACTGAAATGGTAGATTTGCTAAGAAATGAAAGATTAAGAATGGCAGAACAAATGCCATTAAAATCGGGTGATAGAATTTCACTATTAATACCAGATGGATCTACTGTCGAAGCATATATTTACAATATCAATAAGCAAGATGGATCGGTACAAGTTGCAACTGAATATTTTGATCCAATGACTGGAAAAAAAGTTGCTTATGTTAAGCCCTATGAATCAATGCCCAAATTAACTCATGACGTGGCATTAGCTGACCTTGTGAGAAAGTACCAAGCAACGCCTTTTGCGCTTTTTCCTTCCAAAGAGATGCGGGATGGCGGGAAATGGATTCTTTATAAAATCGATACTGAAACGGGAAAAGTTTCTATTAAAAATTTAAACGATGCTTCTGAACGTACTTTTGAAAGTATGGATCATTTCTTATTAGACATCGTTGCTGCAAATTCTGGAGCTGCAGATTTTGCAAGGATCGGTTTTGATCTACAAGCTAGGCCAGCTCCTAAATTTGAAGTTCCTCCTGCGCCAAAACCAGTTTTGCCGCCAAGTCCAAAACCTTCGGTTAATCCTGTAGAAATCTCGCCTTCAAATCGATCTTTGGTTGGACCGCGGCATATTAACTACACAGCAGCGGCAGGACCCCAAGTTTGGGAACAGATGGCAAAAGCACTTTATGGTAGAGAACCAATTAATAGTAGAACAGAAAGCTTTGAAGGTAAGTTTTTCCTGCCACAAGATTTGGCTCGGAAAATGGTCGGAATATCTGTGGATACCGTCATTGACCCGGAGACCAAAACTTATAAGGATCCCGTCTTGGCTAGTTATGTCGAAAAAACATTGCAAGAGTTACAGCCGGGAATTGTTTCAAAGTTAATGCCACAAAAATTATTAGGGAGCACACCAGAAAAATTGTTTATGAAAATTGCTGAAATTATTCAGAGAGACTTCCCTTATCAACATTTAATGCTCCAAAAAGGGTACGAAAAAACTATATTGCCAAAGGATGTGCACTCATTGGGTGATTTTATGGAAAAAAGAGACGTTGGCAACGGCAAAAAGGAAAGTAACATGGTTTGCAGACATATGGCTTTACTTGCAGCAGTTATTTTAGAAAAAGCTAGTAATGATATTAATCTCTACAAGCAATTTCCAGAAGGTACACGATTTAGATATATGGCTGATCAGATGGAACGAAGTGGAGATAATCGTTCTGGCCATGCCTATGTCATAATTTCAATTCCTGATGGCGCAGGTGGGGTTAAATATTATTCACTTGATCCTACTCGCGAAAAAGGACAAGGTTTGGTAGATTTAAATAAAACAGTACATGAAAAAACCTGGAGTTGGTCGAGAGAAAGGTATCTCTATTCTACGTTAAGGATTATCTTTCAAAATTTTGCTGAAGGTTCCCCGGATACAGCTTTTCTTAAGGAAGTTTTTAGAAACGAGCTCAATAAACCTGAACTTACAAAAATAGTTAGAGATGCACTTAATCCTCCAACAGATCCAGGAATTAGAGAAAAAATAATTGCTTTACGCATGCAAATGGGCATGTCACCAGATATTGCGAGGTTTTCTAATCAATTTAAAGTATGAATAATCGAGAAATTCGAGATAAATCCAATAATGCCGACTTTAAGATTTTTTTAGATTTGATATCTTCATTTCCACGTGAAGAAGCAATTATGGCTATTTTCCGTCTTTTTAAAAGTATGCGCCCTGACTTACTTGAAGCAAATGGAATAGATTTCGCAACGGATGAACTAGATTTTGCTGTAAAACATCAATATTCTGGAATGCGGCTTGAATTCGCACAAAATGGATTAGCGCAAAAATTAAAATATTTGGTTGGAGTTTGTATATATGGCGAACAGGAACAAGAAAACGTCGCCGCAGTTTTTGCAGATATAAGAAGGATCCTTATCGGAAAATTACATCTGGTTAATTTTGTAATCGAAGATCCGGCTCAAGCTGCAGAAATTAGTAATACTCTTGCAACTTTAAGAAAAATGAGCGCACACAAAGAATTGAGAACCGCATTAGGCCTTGGTGAAAGCGATAAAGATAAAAATGAGCCCCTTTCTTAATCAATGGTTAAGATTAAGGCCTAAGTATAATTTTTGGTGGTAGATTTGACTACATTTACCCCACCGTCTTCATTGCCTCAACAATTACGCCAGCTTCTTCTTCTGTAATTCCCTCGATTGTGACTAGGTCTTTTGCGCCCAATCCTTTAAGCTGTTCCACCTGGGTAAGGTTAGCAGCTCCTAATTTTGCTTTAATTTCTGGTGTTAAAGTTGCAAGCTGATCGATGTTTTCAACTTTTGTCTTTTCGCCCATGCCGGCAGCCATTTCGCTAATATCAAGTACATCAAGCTCTAAACCTGTTAACTTGGACGCAAGTCTTACATTTTGACCGTTTTTACCAATTGCTAAAGGACGTTGATCAGGATTTACAAAAACCTTAGCGCGTCTTGCTTCTTTGTCTAATTCAATATGAGCCACTTTTGCAGGAGCCAATGCTGTCTTAATGTAACTAACCGGGTCATCGCTCCATTGAATAATATCGATGCGTTCACCATTTAATTCATCCATCACGTTGTTTACACGCACACCTTTTTGGCCTACGCATGAGCCAATTGGGTCGATCTTTGGGTCAGAAGAGCTAACTGCAACTTTACTTCTTACACCTGGTTCACGCGCAATTGCTTTGATTTCTACAAGTGCACTTTTAATTTCTGGGATCTCTAATTCCATTAATTTTTTTACTAAATTGGAATGTGTTCTGGAAATTAATAATTGGGGACCTTTAGTGGTTTTTATTACTTTGTCCAAGTAGAGCTTTAAGCGCTGACCGCTGTAATATCTTTCGCGTGGAATTTGTTCACTTGGCATTAAAATTGTTGTGATCTTGTTATCTAAGTTTACATAGACAGATTGATTTTCCACACGATGAACAAGAGCGTTGATAAGCTCATTTTCACGATCCTTGAAAGTATCGTACATTACATCACGTTCTGCCTCCTGGATGCGTTGAATAATAACCTGCTTTGCTGATTGTGCAGCGATGCGGCCGTATTCAAGCGGAGTCACGTCGATCTTGATTTCATCATCAACCTTGGCGTCTTTCTTGTATTTTCTGGCTTCAGCAAGTGTCATTTCCAGGTCTTTGTTTTCAACTTTCTTTACAACCTTTTTAACAAGAAAAATTGTGGCGCGTTCTGTTTTTTCGTTTAGTTCAACATCAATATTTTGTTCACGATTCCCATAATCTTTACGATATGCAGCGCGTAGAGCAGCCTTGATCGTATCGATAATTTTATCTTTAGGAATTCCTTTTTCGTCACAGAGTTGATTTATTGCAGCAAGGAATTGTGATTGCATAGTTAATTAGTAATTAATAATTAGGATTGTTTGGTTGTGTTTTTTTGATAAATTTTCGCCATG
>CAZOQT010000003.1:35161-55943 GCA_964582265.1 uncultured Candidatus Peribacteria bacterium | reverse complement strand
AGTAATTAATAATTAGGATTGTTTGGTTGTGTTTTTTTGATAAATTTTCGCCATGGTTGTTTCCGTGATTATTTGGCGAAATTACCCATCAAAAAAAGCCGATCTTCATTAAGATCGTAGCTTGCGGTTCATATCTTACTATCAAGATGCCTTTTTGTAAAGGTAATAGCTTTATGGATAGCATCCTGAGAAAAACCTCTGGACAATAAAAAACGGTAGAGTTTCTCGATTTGCTTTTGATAAGGCAATTTATGTAGCGTTCGCAATTTTTTTTGACTTGCCTCAATCGCCATCTGCTCTTCACTGAATTGATTTTCTGTAATAGACGCCTTAAGTGCTGCAGAAAATACTTCTTCGGTGATGCCTTTTTGGCTTAGTTTTATTTTAATCATCCTAAGTCCTTGGGGCTTTTTTCTAAGGCTGCTATTAATGAAAATGCGGGCAAAATCCTGATCATCCAAATAGTGAAGCTTATTAAGCCTTTCTATTACAGCAATAATATCATCATCGGTACCAATATTTTTTTGACGCAATTTATCTTTAATTTCAGCGGTGCTATGAGGCCTTGCTGCCAATAATCTAATTGCTTTTTGTAAAAGTATTTTTTGATTTTCCATAATCTAAAGAGAAATGGGCATAAAAAAGGCTCCGTCAAAGCATGTGTGCAGAAACGGAGCCTTTTAAAATTAAGATTCTTTTGGAAGTGACTTAATTCCTGCTTTTGTTGCACCAATCTTGCTCGCGCCAGCACCTGCCAATGCTGCCTTTGAAGCATCCACAGCTTGGTTCGCAGCTGTTTTTACCGATGAGTTTGCAGCTACTTGAGCATTTACAGACGCCAAATCGTCTTCTTTTAATTTGCTTATAAAATCACGAACTTCTTTTTCCATTTCTTGCATCACTTTTTGATTACTCTCCAAGAAATTTTTAACATTTTCACGACCTTGACCAAGTTTAAGGTCCTTGTATGTATAAAAAGCACCGCTCTTTCTGGCAACCTCATATCGCGTAGCCAAATCAATCAAATCTCCAACATGAGAAATCCCACGATTGTACATAATATCGAATTCAGCTGTTCTAAATGGAGGCGCGATCTTGTTTTTTACGACCTTTACCCTTACGCGATTACCAACCATTTCTTTATCTTCACCGACACCTTCTTCCAATTTACCAATACTGCGAATATCCATGCGCACAGAAGAATAAAACTTGAGCGCATTACCACCGGTGGTTGTTTCCGGGTTACCAAACATCACTCCAATCTTCATGCGGATCTGATTAATGAAGATCACAGTTGTTCTGGATTTGCTGATAGCGCTTGTTAATTTACGAAGTGCCTGACTCATAAGTCTGGCCTGTAAACCCATATGAGCATCACCCATTTCGCCTTCTATTTCTGCTTTTGGAGTGAGAGCTGCAACTGAATCCACCACAATAACATCAATCGCGTTTGATCTAACCAAAGTTTCTGTAATTTCTAAAGCTTGTTCACCGCTATCTGGCTGGGAAATAAGTAGATTATCTACATCTACACCAATTTTGCGTGCATACTCGGGATCAAGTGCGTGTTCTGCATCAATGAATGCTGCTTGCCCACCGCGTTTTTGAGCTTCAGCAACTATATGAAGAGTTAAGGTTGTTTTACCTGAACTTTCTGGCCCAAAAATTTCTATTACACGTCCTCGAGGAACACCTCCGCCAAGTGCAATATCTAATGAGACAGAACCTGTTGGAATAGTCTCTACAGCAATCTTATTTGCTTCACCCATTTTCATGATGGCGCCTTTACCAAAAGTGCGCTCAATTTGTGCAAGTGCCAGTTCGACTGCCTTTTGTTTTTCGGTTTGATTTGTCATGTTGAAATTTTAAAGATTAAAACTGTCCCCACTATAGGTGAGCGTATACTCACCGTCAAGGGCATTTTTTGCAAAAAAGCCGTTATTGTTTTTGGACAGCCTAAAATTAGCACAAAGTTATTATCTTTTTTTAAACCAATTGTGAAAAAAAGATAAAATGATATGAAAATTATTTACAAATTTTGTTTAAAGTTCTATAGCTTGATCACTTTATTATTTTTCATGTTATTACCTCCAACTATTTCGGAAGAAGGTGCTTCAGGCGTTACACGTTTGCTTAGGTCCGAGACCTATGAAATGTTTAGCAGATTACATGTTTTAGAAAGGCGGTTAGCTCAATTATTATCTGGCGCGGATGTAGATGCAATCAGGTATGGAGTTATTTCTGAGCTTAGATTATTGGCTGAAGAAAGCACAGACTTTGCATTTGAAAGCGAAAGATCACAATCAAAAATAATGCAAAATTTGTTAGAATATGAAGATTATGCCAGGACAGCATGGCTATCCTGCTTTGAAAAAGATAAAAACCTGGGAATCGTGCTGGCGGCAAAAGTAACGGCAAATATGAGCACGCAAGTTATGAGCTGTATGGAAGAAGTTAGTGAATACGGTGAAATTCTGGTAAAGTACATTAGAGCGAGGGTGCTGGAAGAATATTTAAAAAAGGCTAGTTGAATTAATAAAATCGTTTATGAAAATTCTATTTATTGGTGACATTTTTGGAAGACCGGGACGCAACACGGTAAAAAAGCTTTTACCTGAATACAAAACTAAACATGGCATTCACCTGGTGATTGCCAATGCTGAAAACATGCATCATGGAAAAGGCGTAGAAGAAAGCCAGCTGCAAGAAATGCAAAAGGCTGGAGTGGATTTTTTTACATCTGGAAACCATATATGGAAAGAAAAGGCCATTATTCCAAGACTGAGTGACAAAAAATTACCCTTAATCCGTCCGGCAAATTATCCAGAAAGCGCTCCAGGTCGTGGGTTTCAGGTTATTGCAGGCGGGCTGATGCAAAAAGTATTAGTCATAAATTTAATGGGCCGTGTTTTTATGCCGACCCACTTGGATGATCCTTTTCGTACAGCAGATCGCATTTTAAAGCAATTTGAACACGAACAACTTTCTGCAATTTTTGTAGACTTTCATGCAGAAACTACTTCCGAAAAAGCGGCACTGGCTAATTATTTGGATGGTAGAATTTCGGCTTTAATTGGTACACATACGCATGTTCCAACTTTTGATGCGAGAATTCTTCCAAATGGCACAGCGTTTCAAACTGATGTTGGATTTACAGGCCCTATTGATTCAATCATTGGATTGGAAAAAGAATCAATTATTAAAAACTTTTTAACGCAGGTTCCGGTCAAACATGAAGTTGCTGATGGTGATACAATTTTTAACGCGACCATAATTGAAATTGACGATCAAAGTAAAAAAGCTGTAAGTATCGAGCAAATTCAGCGTAAAGTTGAGGTGTTTTGATTTTTGAGATATGATGAGCCTCGCTTTAATTAGTAATTAATAATTAGAAATTAGTAATTTTGGTTATTAATTTTGATAGAGCGCAATTTATTTTTTTCTTTGGTGATTTCGCATGAATCAAACTAATCCGCTCAATTTTCCAAATCCAATGGAGCATAATCGACCAAAAAAATCGACACGCATTTTTGTATATGTTTTGATTTTGGCAATTGTTTTTGCTTTGGGATGGGAAAGTTCCAGCTACTTTATTTTGACTAGAAATGGAGGTCAAATCCAGGCCAAGACCGGATCCGGTTTGGTGACAAACACCGGTGAAACACAAGCAGACTTAAGTCTGTTTTGGAGAATTTGGAAACAGCTAGACTCCCAATATGTGGATGAAGCAAAAATTAACAATCAAAACATGGTATATGGTGCAGTTAAGGGCATGGTTTCTGCACTTGGTGATCCATATACTGTTTTCATGACTCCAGATGAAACCAAAGATTTTGATTCAAGTTTAAATGGAACTTTACAGGGAATCGGCGCTGAGCTAACAGTAAAAGATCAAGCTTTAGTGGTTGTATCCCCAATCAAAAATTCACCTGCGGAAAAAGCAGGTATTCTGCCTGGAGATATTGTTTATAAAATTGATGGCAATCTGACAAATGAAATGACATTATTTGACGCAATCAGTAAAATTCGTGGACCAAAAGGCACAAAAGTGACTTTAACAATCGTCAGAAAGGGTAAGGATAAACCATTTGAGGTAGCCATTACGCGTGATGAGTTAAGTATTGATAGCGTTTCCATGGAAGATAAAGGAAATGGTATTTATTATATTGCGATCCATCAATTTAGCGATAACACAAAAAAAGAATTTGATGACGCAGTGCAAAAAATACTGCTAAAAGAGCCAAAGGGAATTGTACTGGATTTACGTTACAACGGAGGAGGTTATTTGGATACTGCGGTGGATGTTTTATCTGATTTCTTAAAAGGCAAACAAGAAGCAGTTGTTATTAAAAAGCGAGATGATAAGGAAAATGAGACTATGTATGTTAGTGGAGATGCCGCACTGATGAATGTCCCACTAGTGGTTTTGGTTAATAAGGGATCCGCGTCCGCTTCAGAAATTGTGGCTGGAGCAATTCAAGATCACAAGCGCGGCGTTGTTATGGGTGAACAAACTTTTGGTAAAGGAAGTGTGCAAGAAGTAGATAAAATGCCTGATGGCTCAAGTTTACGCATTACCATTGCAAAATGGTACACCCCAAATGGCCGTAGCATTAACGAAGTTGGCATTACACCTGATCGAATTATTCCTTTTACAGACGCCGATGCTGAGGCTCGCAAAGATCCACAGCTGGATGAAGCCATAAAATATTTGAAGGGATTATAGCCTGTAGTTCCAAATTAATGCGTTTCAAGGTAATAATCAGACGTCGCAAAGTTTGTAGCCTGAGCCATGTATAGTTTTAATGGTCCTTTTGGGATTAAAAGTTTGAATTTTACGACGAAGGGACGAGATATGTACGTCCAAAGTGTTAGTTATGGCTTTGGTTTCGTAATTCCAGATGTATTCCAAAATAGTGTGTCGGTTTAAAACGCGATTTTTGTTTCTAAGCAGAAATTCCAAAAGTTGATATTCTTTGCGGCGTAAAGGCAATTTTTGGCCCTGACAGTAGGCCTCGCGATTGTCTGGAAATAGCGAAATATCGCCAAAACTAAGCGGCTTGGCCTGATTCCTGGAATACCTAAGAAAATTTGTATTTTTGAACATAAATTTTTGTTTAAAAAATTACCAAAATTTTTTTTGATGGGACTACGTTTTATCAAAAAAAGATGACCAATATTTAAACTGAATCTGAAATTTTCTTAAAACTTTTGTAAACCAGTTAGCCTGATAATTTCACATTGCAGTAATTACGCTAATTTTGTATATTATCGGCGCGCGCGAAAAGTGAACAATGGAGCGTAATAAAGCAAGGAGAGATGGCTGAGCGGTCGAAAGCGACGGTCTTGAAAACCGTTAGGGGCGCAAGCTCCTCCTGGGTTCGAATCCCAGTCTCTCCGCCAGTATAGACGAATCGACTCTATTCGCTCGGTTTTTGCTTTATCTAAAGGCGTTTTCTCTGGTTCTAACGCGAGGTATTCTTTTTCAAGTGTTTTATACTCGTCACCAATCGGGACGAGCCACTTTTGAGCTTCCATTACAAGTCTCTTGTCTTTAACCAGAAAGTTCGATCCGAATCCTCTCAATATTCTCTGCTTCTCTTCAAAACCACCTTCATTGAAGTGGTGGGCAGCATAGGTGATGAAATCAAAAGTCTTTTCCGTAAGTTCTAACCAATTCTCTGCTCTCTTTTCAGTATCGCCCACCTCCTCTTTCAAAGCGTTGAGTTTCCCTTGCAGTTCTTTCTTTTGACTCAAGTACTCTTCATCATTGATGAGTTCTCTGTAACGCATTTGGGTAAGGTTGTCGATTTCTTTCTGGGTTTGTAGAACGGCGTTAGCTTGCATTTCATGAATTTTGCTCCGCTGCTTGATCTCGTCATCATTGTATTTGTTGAGCATTTCAAGCGCCCATTCTTTAAACTTTGGGAGAATGGTATAACGGCTCATTTCGGCTTTCATCATTTTTGTCAGTTCTCGCTCTTCAATAGACCCTTGCTTACAGCTATCTTTGCGATGCGTACAATGGTAAAACGTGTATTCCTTTAATTCGCCAGTAGATTTGAGCCTTTTACTTTTGATTTCAGCAGTTATGCTCCCTTGGCATTCACCGCAAATCAAAAGAGGCTTATAACAAAAATCATACTGCTTTGCCCGTGGGTTTCCTTTATGACCAAGTAACCGTTGACCTCTATCGTATTCAGCCAGCGCCACCATG
Source organism: uncultured Candidatus Peribacteria bacterium (assembly GCA_964582265.1). Taxonomy (GTDB): domain Bacteria; phylum Patescibacteriota; class Gracilibacteria; order UBA1369; family UBA1369; genus JBAZYK01. The sequence continues at coordinate 49,726 of CAZOQT010000003.1, read as the reverse complement.
GGTTTATGTGCTCCCACGGTCCAAGTCCCATCTTGTTGTTTAATGAGTCCCGCATAAAATTTGTTTGTAAACATGCGGTAGATTCCGCTACGGCTTAAAGACTTCCCGCCAACTCTCATAGTCTTTGGTGTCCTATAGCCCCATTCATCATTGAGCTTCACTAAAATTTGAGGCGGGGTGTAATTCCCTGACAGCATCAAATCCCAGCATTTACGCAATACTGGAAACCGTTTCGGGTCCACTTTAATGGTTTTCATTCCTTTGGGACTGACATAATCATTGACCCATCCTTGAGCGCATTTATTCGGCCTGATGCCCATTTTGAGCTTGGTGCTCAATCCTCTCTTCACATCCTTGCTGAGTTTTGATGATGAATATTGCGATTGAGAAAGGGCCATTTGGAGCATCATGATGCCCTCTGGCGAATTGTCGAAATTGTATGAACCGAACTTTAAATCTTTGATGATGCCCGTTCGTATAAAGTAGGTAATGGTAGCGGCGTCGATTTCGTTTCTCGAAAGTCTATCGGGATGCCACGCAACAATGCCATCCGCTTCACCTTTTTGGATGCGTTCGATCATGGTTTGAAAAATGGTCCGTTCGTAAGGCTTGAAAGCGCTTTTACTTTCCTCAAAGATTTCAACGATTTTGATATTTGGAAAAATAATATTGATCTTTTCCTTTTGTGAACCGATAGAGAGCGCTTGTCGTTCTTCAGATTCGGGCGACTTCCTGGCATACAGGAAGTATCGGTATTGATTTGGAGTTTCCATAAAGGATAGCTGATAGATTACTACAAAACCCAAAGAGGGCGGTTCTGAGTGATCCAATTCAATAGCACAAGGCAATCAAGTTGGCAGAACCGCCCATTACTGGGGGCAATACACAAAATAACCTTGTACTACTTGCCGAATTGGATCACTGTCTTGATTATAGACTGTAACCGCCTGAAAATCTAATCTTTTCGGTTCTCTTTTAACGCCTTGGCGATTGCTAAAGCCATTTTCATATCCTCAGCGTCAAGCGTGAACTTGCCATCAATTTCTTTGCTTCCAAGTTTAATCTTTTTCACAATCTCGATCTGACGGTCTTCTTCAATATGGCCATACCCATAAGAACCAAAGGTCGTGCCTGTGTTTTCATGGCCAAGGTTTTGACTGATGGCTTTCTTTTCTTCTTCCGTAAGTCTGGTTTTCGCAAACTCTTTGACCACCAAATGCCTGAAGGTATGAGGGTGATAGTAGGGAACCTCAGCGTCCAGAAATCGTTTTTGAAATATTTTTCTGGCTGAGTTGGAGCTTTGCCAAAAGATCGGTACTACCTCACCCGTGTTATGGTACGAAATATTTTGTTCTCCGTTCTCAATCTTCGACATGGGAAAGATCGGGTCTTTGGGAGTAAAACCTTTGGTCAGCTTCAGGTACCGATACCAATCTAAAAAGTAGTCGACAGCCTTCGTATATTCGATCGGGAAAAGCGTGGTCACAATCCGCTTGGAAAAATTCGTTTTGATGCCAAACTTCGGATTTTGATCAACCGTCAAAGTTTCTTCATCAAACGCCATTATAGGCATACTGTAAATGGCTGATATTCTTGCGCCTGTAAGGAGCGTGAAGCAAATCAAAGCCCGATCGCGCCGATCCACATCATTTTCAATTTTGATCGTTTCAATAACTTTGATGACCTCTTCTATCGAAGGAATCTCACGTTTATTCGGTTGGATCGCGATTCTTGTTTCCTTCTTGGAAAGCGAGAGGTGTTCAATATCAATTTGGTTGATCTTGGATTTATAATGCGGTTGCATCGACAGCCATTCAAAGAACCCTTTAAGCCTGCGAAGGACGTTATAAATATAGGTCAGGGAAAGCGCTTCCTTGTTCCTATTGGTTCTGCTCCGAATCCATTGTTTAAATGTTCGAGCCTGTTGTTTCCCGAATCCTGAAAAGTCTTTGTTGTCGGTGCACTCTTGCCAAAGTTGGATACCATGCTCGTAAGCATCAATAGAATCTTTGGAGAACCCTTTCACTTCTTTGAGATAGAGAAAGAATTGTTTCTTTATGACCTCGTTTTGGAATGATTTTTGCATAAGAAAGTTTTGTAATGAATAAAGGATAAATTTGAGACATTTCAACGGTGAGGAACGGAATCAATTAATCTTTTTGGATTCCACTCAAAAGAGTCTGGCTACAGAACCACCGCACTCTTTACATTGAGCGCAGATGATTTCCTGGTATCTATTGTCAGTGCCAATACTTTTCCCTGTTTTTTCGGTGCGTTCCGTTCCCCGTTTGGCTAAAACCGCCTTGCGACACTTGAGGCAATAGAACTCGTTCCACTGAAGTTTTACTTGTTTTGCTTCACGTTTAGCCTTGAGAAATGCTATGAGGTCGCTCCCCATCACAAGCTTTGGGTTGTGGTTTGGATCAAGAAGGAGCAAACCTTCTTTGAACCAGCGGAAGATGGACTTTCGGTTCACCTTGAGGAGTTGCCCTATTTCCTGCGGAGTATAGGCGCTCTTGCTCCTGATTTTCGATAACTTATATCTCATGAGAATGGTCGTTAAAGTCTAAAATAGTAAGTTGGGTGTTTTCATTAAGCTTTTGAGGCTTTGGAATCGGTCGGTAGATCGTTTTCATCATTTCGAGCAGATAGGTTGCTTTTTCCTGTGCTTCCGATTCGCTCAAATCGGTTTGAAATTGATCTTTCCAAAGCCTTTGAAAGCTTTGTATATCCTCTGGTTCGATCTTCATCGCAGTCTGTCGTTAGTTTTACTGGCGATGCGTTGGTATTCGGCCAGAAGTGTCCTTGCATTGAGGAACAAGTCATCGTTCCAATAGAGTTCGATCGCAGACTTGAGCGACTCCGCACTTTGAAAGGTGAAGTATGCTTTTCCAGACCGTGTATAGCGGACGCTTTGAACTCTGAAGCCTTTGGTTATTAATGCGCTTGCGAGCGCTTTGTCGTAGGTAACAAACGGAAATGTTTGTGACATAGGTGTGTTGATTAGGATTTAAAGAAATCCCAATGCGCACTGGTCTGCCGCAGTTTTTTCCACGGCAAAAAAGGTAAGCTTACGGTGCAAAGCTTACTGAGGTTTTACTCAAAAAGCGGTCTCGGATTTATCTCAAAAGTCCCGAAAAAGTCTTAAGGTTAGGAAGGGTTTCGCATGATGTAGGCATTTTCGCCATTAAGATCGGTCGTAGTTTTGAAAATCTCATCGATGATTTGTGCCTCTTCTGCAGCATCTTTAATCTTCTTTTTGAGTTTATGGCAAAGTTTACCAGTTGTGTCAGCATACTCTTTTCGCGTTTTTTCATAGATATAATTGACGATCTTTTGATGAGAGACAGGCTCATTAAAGTTTTTCCAGAGGATTTCGGCAAAGTAGTATTCTGGACTAGAAGGAATTATGCTACAAATTGGCCTTCCATTGACTGTTAAATCTCCATTTTTACGATCAAATAGAACGCTTCTAAAACCATTGATTAAAAATTCCTGAAAAAGTTTTTTGTTGAAAACAAGCTGTTTTCCTTTTAGCTCTGCGTATCCATTCATTTCAGTCCATACCAAATTTTGGTTCGTAACTTGTGAAAGAACCAATACTCTTTGATTTACAAAAATGACATATCGCCTCATAGCATGAGGCTGCTGTTCAAGGAAATCTAATGCCTCATTAAACTTCCGCCCTTGATAGTAATAGCAATGGTAACGAGTATCGTCATGGGCAAATCCACCGATTTGCCATAAATGAGGGATATCAAGCTTTTCAACACGATCCTCCATACCAAGTTTGAGGGCCATAGTTTGCAAAAATTTTTCCACATCAAAATGCCAGGTAGTGAGTTCCTGAGGATCGATATAATTGCGGGCAATATCCGAAGCGGGGCAGAAAGAATATGGTTTTTCATTTTCAACCTGAACATCCAAAAAATGATCATCATCGCAACTCTGACAGGTGATTTCTTTCAAGTCGCTTCCCTGCTTGAGGATACCTAAATTTTTGAGTAACTCTATTTCAGAGTCTTCCAGAAAACATTGAAGCTGACGTTCCTGAAAATGGTCAGGGTAGTGATGGAGAGCCTCAATAAAGGTGATAAGCGATTTCTTCATCTTAAAACAAATCTAAACCCCACTTTTTCAAGAGCCGACGAACCACAAGATCAATATTGCGTTCTTTCAGATCACAAATATTGGGACGGGTAATAGTAACGGTCACTTTTCTTCTTCGTTCCTTTGGAAGTTTCTCAAAAACGACTTCAATTTTAAACTGAGTGACTTTGTATTCGTGAAGATCGATATTCATTTCCTGAAGTTCCTTCATCATGGGCTTTGTGCCATCTTCTTTGGCGTTTCCAATATCGATCGATACCCGCTTCTTTGTTGAATTATGAGTAAGTCGAAGCCCTTTCAAAGTTACGCTTTCAACCGAATCTTTTACGGCTGTAGGGAAAGTGAGGTTTGCAATGTCTTGAACTTTATCGAAATCATAGCGAAGGCTATTGGTCATTGTGGATTCTTGTTTCAACATATGCTTGATGAACTCTTCTTGAAGTTGTTGAATTCTCCTTTTGCCTCCCTTCGCTTTCACTTCCAAAATGCCCTCATTCGGCCGATAGAGGAAGTACGCACTAAACACAGGCTTTCTGGGTGTTTTCGTATCCAAATCGCCATTCTTAAAGCTGGCGTCATTGGTAAATAAATCCTCAATGTAGGCGATGAACGTGACTGTTTCGCCTCTTTGAACGTATTTGACCTTCAAATTTTTGCCTTTATATTCTTTGCTATAGAGCTGCTTTAAGCCATATCGAAAATCGGGAATGTTATCGATGATGTCTTCAAGTCTTTTGCTAACGGTTTTTTCGGCTCGCCAGCCTTGTAAATTTTCAATGTTATATTCATCGCAAGTCTCAGCAAAAAGATCGGGAAAAGTGAGATAAAAGTACGTTGCCCTCATCTTGGCGTTTTGAAGTTGCTCATACTCTTCCTGATCCACACTCAAGCCTTTTTGGATGGCCCGATTGAGAAGGTAGTCGCAACCGTTGCTTGTACCAATTTCATCAATATCATGCGCATCAAGCCAAAACTTTCCTTGCTTTTCTTCAGGTTCTTTCTCAAGAGCTTTCATAAATCCATCGGCCATTTTCTCGTCGGCCTCTTCTGGTTTGGCTGTGTACTCAATTTTGTGATGCTTTGCGTATCGGTTTAAAAGATCGGGACCAATTTTCATCAAGAAGTGAATCTGGTCGAAACTCGCGGTTGCCATAGTATTTTTGTATTTACGGTGGGCTTTTGCCCGCCATAAAGTAGCTTATGTGGAGGTAAAATTCAATTAAAGATCAGTACTAATTTATAAATATAGAACTTGTTGACAAATTGTCAATAAATATATATTGTGGCGCTCCATAAGTTATTAATTAAAAAATAATTTTATGAACAATTCAAGACCTACAAGTCATCCTTACCGTGATCATTTCGAAACTCCTGTAATCCAACCATCATTTATAGAGAGAAATAGGAATCATATTTTAGGGGGAACACTCGGACTTGCACTTTTGGCAGGTATTACAATTTCAAGGGAGACTATACGAACTGCCATTAATGATTGGCACAATACTCATCTAAATGAATCTTTATTGGAGGAGAATAAAGCTTTGATAGGAAAATTAGAAAAACCTCAAACCCAACCACAACCTTCAAACGAATGTTCAAACAAAATAAAGCTTGAAGATGAGAATAGAACTTTGAAAGAAAAATTAGAAAAAGCTCAAGCCCAATTACAAACTTTCAATGGATCTTTGGATAGAAATGATGGTGAAACTGATCTTGATTACTTCATCAGGCTTGAAAATAAGGTAAGTGAATTGAGACTTACAAACAAGGAACCTGGCGAAACTACTAGAATTATTCAAGAGCAAAGGGCATGTGTAACACAAGGAATGTTAAGCTGGTTGATGGACCAACACTGGGATAAAACAGGCATACACTATCAACTAGAAACATGTGGCGGTCCTGGTGTAGCAACTCCAACTTGTCTTGTTACAACAATAGAGGGAGGGTCGTTATTTAGGGCTAAAGAAGATGACCGAAGGCCATTTTTTAGTAGTATTGTACTATGTGAGCAAAAAGCTATTCATGATTTAGGTATTCTTAAAAGATCGGCTAATGACTCTGGCAAAGAAAAGTAGGATTAGATCCAAATATAAAAAACAAAGTATATTTAATATCTTCCTCTAAAGGCTTGTGATCTTTATTTTGGTGAAAACTGTGCAGAAATTCTATTTATAAATATAAAACCCTGTGGCTTTAAATATTCCTTATCAAAGGCCCGACAGCAAGCTCTTAGAAGGTTATGACGACGAAGTGATACAAAAACTTTATGCTCATACCCTTTTTCATGGAACTGGAAGATTAGCGAAATCTTTTGAAGGTGGGGACAAATCCAAACCCTCTGGCAAGTTAGTCGATGTGCTCCATTCAGTTGCTGATGAGGGCATCAAACCACAGGCTGATCATGTAGCTCGCCTACTATTATCAACAGAAAAGACGATTTCACTAACCAGACAAAGGATTTATGCGAGAGTTTATGCTGAACTTTTTGGAGGAGATCAAGAAGGAAAAAATGACCTACAGTATACCTTTGGATCAATGGAGGATTGGAAAAAATTTTACTTTGATGAAACTGCAAAAGGAATGAAGTCCTATAGGAACATGAGATACATTCCTGTTATTTTGCGTAACCTATTGTTGAGATTTGATTCAAAAGAAAGAAAATTAATGGGAGATTTTGTGCATCACCAACAAAGATGGTTTGTAAATAGAGCTTTTACCCAAAGAAACCATCCTTTAATATTTGGAGTTAAAGAAGACGCTATTCAGCCCGTTCAACTACCTTATGGATTAGGTTTTTTTGAAGTGAGGAGCGGAGAAATTATTAATCCTGATGCTATTCGTTTGGTGGAAGCACCTCTAGCTCGTGTAAATGAAGTAAGAGAGGCTCTATCTAAGTTGAACCTAGAAGGAATTCAGGTTATACCTATGGAAATTGGTGAGGTTATGTCTTTCATGAGCGGCCTTGAAGCGTGCAGTAAAAAATCTGCATGAGGTGCAGATACTTTTTATTATTACTGAAAATTCAAAACAGTTTTTGCAAACATGCTAAATTCTGTATGATGGGTCTCGATGAGAGTTCTAACGTCGTCTACGACTCTCCGCCAGGATTAAAAAACAACCCGGAAGGGCTGTTTTTTGTTTATATAAGAAGGTTATCTTATCCTCGAAATGCGTTAAATTATTTAACAAATTCAATAACCTCATCAAAACTGCGGCGTACTTTTTGGCGTTTTGCTGCCGGATCTTCCGGATTTCTGTATCCGAGTGCCAGCATAGCGACGCTATGAAGATTTTTTGCTTTCAAACCTAAAATTTCATCGACCTGATCAGGTAAAAAACCCTCCATTGGACAATTATCAATACCCATCAATGAAGCGGCTTCTACCATCATACCTAAAGGGATATAAGCCTGTGCCTGCAACCAACCCGCCTGAAGGTCTGCATTTTTTCTGGTCCCGATCGCTCCCTGCGCCATTTGCTTTAAACCATCCAGCGTACTGGGATCTACATTTTGGATTTTGGCAGTACGGTCAATCAATTCGGCAGTAAGGTTTTCAGTATCAGTGCGCGCAGCAAACACAATTATGTGTGCGGCATCTGTAACTTTTGGTTGTCCCCAACTTGCATCGCGCAATTTTGCTCTTATTTCTGCGTTTTCAACTACAATAAATTTCCAAGGCTCAATTCCAACAGAACTTGGGGCCAAACGTCCGATTTCTAAAATCGTGTTTAGTTGATCTTCTGTAATTTTCTGAGTAGTATCAAAAATTTTTGTTGCATATCGCCAATTAAGGGCTGAGATTATTGATTTGTTTGTATTGTTAGCTTCCATGAAAAAATGATGAAATAAAAAGTATGGCGATGATACCAAAATTTTTTTGAAATTGAAACTTTTGTAAAAAGGTATATTAATAAGCAGTATGCCTCCAATTTTTATGCCTATTTTAGCGTCAATTCTCTTTTCTGTTTCAAATATCACAGATAAATATGTGCTTTCTAAACTTAATTGCAAACCAGTTTTAATGTTGCTTGTTTCCAGTTCTGTTGGCTTTTTATGGGGTTTGGCGGCCTTGTTAGGAAGTGACTTTACGTATCCATCCGGCCTAAATTTATTTTGGGTTCTTATGGCAGGAATGTCCTTCACGGGCATGGTGTATTTTTACTTTAAGGCAATGGAATTAGAGGACATCTCCAAGGTCGTCCCACTTTTTTATAGTAGCCCTCTTATTGTGACTTTATTGGCTGTGTTTTTTTTGGGAGAAGTTTTGGACACGCAAAAATATGTAGGCATTTTTCTGCTAGTTAGTGCGGCAATCTTCCTTTCAACAAAAAAATCTTTAGCCTTTAATAACAGATTGGGACTCATTTTTACTTTATTATCCGGCTTCTCTTTAGCTCTAAACCAAATAATCGTAAAATACTTACTTAACTTTTACGACTACTGGACTGTTTTTGGCTACATAAGAATTACTGCCTTCCTGACAATGTTGCCAGTAGTGATTTGGACGCTTAAAGATCTTAAAATTTTGTTAAAAAATCAATTCAAAGCAGTGATTATTGTTACCTGCAATGAATCCATGAGTTTTTTTGCATATCTTCTTTTAACTTTTGCTTCCGCCCATGTGGCTATAAGTGTGGTGAACGCGCTACTGGCCACGCAGCCTTTTTTTGTACTATTGTTCACAGTATTGCTTGGTTTAATGTTTCCAAAAATTATTGATGAAAAGTTCACCCGTTCGACCCTGGCAATGAAATTTATTGCAATAGCAGTGATGTTTGGTGGTATTATGTTAATCCAATAACCAAATTTGCATGAAAAAACTTGCATCATTAATTTTAATATCTGTTTTAACACTGACTGGTTGTCAAAAATCCTCAACAGATTCACAAAATACTAATACACAGGCTACACAGACTGAAACTCAAACCCAGGTAAAAATAGACACGAATACGCAAAATATAAACACGATTAAGCCTATTTTGCCTACATTGCAGGTACCATCGCTTGAAATTAAACCGGTAGAAAAGGTAAAAATATTCCTGGTGGCTTTAAATGATGGAGGCAAGTCTGGAAAGAAAATTGGGTGTAACGATAGCCTGGTTAGCGTCGAAACAAAGGTTGCCCCTACTCTTCAAACCATGAAAGCTTCACTAGAAGCTCTCTTTGCCATAAAAAGCCAATATTATGGTCAGAGTGGCCTTTATAACGCTTTATATCAATCCAGCCTAAAAGTGGACACGATTGAAACAGTTGCCGGAAAAATGAAAGTTAAATTAAGCGGAAAATTTGCCTTGGGGGGTATTTGTGATGATCCGCGCTTTGTGGAACAGATCAGAAGTACTGTTGAGCAATACCCACTAGGCAAAGGCGCCTCTATTTTGATTAATGATAAGCCAATTGAGGCCATTTTATCTGGACAGGGATAACTTTAATAAGGCAAAAATAATTGCCAAAAGACGGAAAGATTGATTTTTTAGCTGATAGCTACTATGATCTTGGGGCAGTCGAAACATATGAACTGCCAGCCACGTTTATGCGGAGAGGTACCCAAGAGGCTGAAGGGGCGGGTTTGCTAAACCTGTAGGGGGACGTTTAGTCCCCGCGGGAGTTCGAATCTCCCCCTCTCCGCCAGTTTCTTAAGTTTTAGACAATCGGTAAGGCGGCGTAGTCAAGTGGTTAAGACAGCGGTTTGCAAAACCGTTATGCATCGGTTCGAATCCGATCGCCGCCTCCAAAACACGCACCGGTTACATTTTCTCGAAAGTTGGGATCCCTAAAATGGAGAGTCCGTTTTTTAAAACCTGAATAAAGCCTTTTACAAGGTCAAGGCGGGAATTTCTAATATTTTCATTTAGTGTATTCAACACCGAAACCTCCTGATAAAAGCTATTAAAAATCTGCGCAAGTTCGTATAAATAATTGCTGACCAAGTTTGGTTTATAAGTCTTGGCAGCCATTTCTATTGCTTCAGGGAATTTTATGAATGCTCTTAGCAAAGCTTTTTCGGCAGCGTGACCATATATTTTTTCTTCAATCTGACTTGGTTCGGTGTGGCTATGTTCCACTTTTGCCGCAATTTCATTCTTGGTCATGGCAAAAATATTTGTCTGCGGACCATCGTTAACTGGCACGAAAGTTTTTTCTTCGGCCTTGCGTACAATACTAATGGCTCTTGCTAATGTATATTGCAAATATGGCGCGCTGTTGCCATCAAGTGACAACATTCTATCCCACTCGAAAGTCATATTTGTTTCCCGATTTTGGGAAATGATCTGATATTTAATTGCTCCAATCGCGACTCCTTCTGCAATGGCTTTTTTTTCTGCGGGAATCAGTTCAATACTTTTTTCATCAACAATTTTTTGAGCTTTTTCTTCGCCTTCTTTGATTAATTCATCCAGTAAAATAATATTTCCTTTACGGGTACTCATGCCACCTTCCGGGAACTGCATGCGGCCAAAAACCACATGTACAAGGTCCACCGGTACAGTAAAACCTTCAACCCCTGCTTCGCCCATTTTTTTGGCTGTTGCAAAAAGTTGTTTAAAATGAAGTGACTGGGCCACATCAACAACATAAATTAATTTTGACGGATGAAAGCGTAAAATTCTGTCTTTCATGGAAGCCAGATCTCTTGTTGAATATAGCGTGGTCCCGTCCGCTTTTTGCACCAAATATGGCTGCAAATCATCAAAATTCACGATGTAGGCACCCCTTTCTCCTTCCACAAAAATACCTTTTTCTTTGCCGATTTTAAGTACTTCTTTCATCCCTTCTTCGTACATGCTTTCCGGCAAATACTCATCAAATTTAACTCCCATTTTTTGATACAATCTTTCCAATTCTTTAATACTTATTTCTCTTATCCACTCCCAAATTTGGCGATTTTCGGTCTCCCCTTCTTCTAATTTTTTAAATTCTTCACGTCCCTTTTCTTCTAAATCAGAAATAACAGGGCTGCCATTTTGAGCTTCAGCCTGAGAAGCACCTTGTTCTTTTTCAACCTCGTCATGAAATCTAACATACAATTTTAACAACTCATTAAGAGGATCCTTTTCAATAATCGCTTTATCTCCCCAGTTTTTATAAGCATAAATCAATTTGCCAAATTGTGTGCCCCAATCGCCCAAATAATTGGCGCCGGTCACATCAAAACTCGCAAATTTTAAAATGTTGATTAAAGTTTGACCAATTAAAGTTGAAAGCAAATGGTGTACTCCAAGCGGTTTAGCAATATTGGGTGAAGAAAAATCCACAAAAGCTTTTTGACCTTTACCAAGCGCAATTCGGCCATAGTTTTCTTTATAATCCAAAATATTTTGCAGTTGCTGCTGTAAATATTTTTGCGAAATATGAAAATTTATAAAACCTGGTCCGGCTATTTCTGTTTTTTCAATAAAATCTAAAGCAGGCAATTTCTGCTGAATTTTTTCCGCAATTTCATGAGGGTTTTGCTTAATTTCTTCCCCTCCTTGATTCAAAATTTTAGATAATTTTAAAGCGATATTACTGGCATAGTCACCATGTCCTGCTTCGCGCGGGGTCTCTATTTCAATTTGTAAATTTTGCAATTTGGCAGCGATTTCTTCATTTCCTAAAAATGCAGTTTGTACAGTCTTTTTGAGCTCTTCCTGAATTAAATCTTTAAGTGTTGGCTCAAACGCAAAAGCTTTATTTTCTGTGGGCTCCAGAAGTGATTTTTGGACTATGGATTCTTCCGGCTCTGTGCTTTTTTGCACCTGGGGTTTAGGTTTCTTTTCTACCAACGATTCTGATCCCCCGGCTTTTTTAACCTTCTTTTCTGCGCTCTGCGCCATCTCTTCAAAATCTTCCGGATGCAGCTCCCGTTCTGAAATGTAATTTAAATCAGCCTCTAAATTATCCGCATTAAGATAATAGATATCGTCCAACAAACCACTGCAATATTTTTGAATGTTTTTTGCAAAATCCAAGGCGATATTTTCAAAACTTTCTTTATCGTAACCGCCAACGTTGACTATCCAAAGCGCTATGTTTCTTGTTTCCTGGGTAAAATTAAGACCCGGGATTTTTTTGCCTTTTTTGGGAATGATAAAATCAATTTCTAGATCTTTGCCGATTTGGTCCAAATCTGAGCCATGCGTTGGCACCAAATATTTTAAAATCAGGTGGTGACTGATATCCATTAGATTGTTTTCGCTTTTGATTTCCGTGCCTTTTATAACCTTTTTTATAAAGCTGTCTAATAAGGTAGATTCAAGCAAAATAGATCCTTCTGATAAGGTTGGATTCAAAATATTTTTTAGATTTTCTTTCTGTTCTTCCTTTTTTAATTGAAATTTTTTGCTTGCACAAACACCACGAAGCAGTTGGGCAATCATTGAGCTTCGCCTTTGATTGTTGAGGTTTTTAATAACTATTACCGCAACGTTAAGCCCTGGGAATTTTTTAATGACCTGATCTGAAAGTCGTATTTTCATGATTTTGAGGAGAGACTGATGCTTAATTTAAGCACGCGTACAGTATAAATGAGACTCTAAATTCCGACAATGAGTTATGATGATGTTTTATACTTTAGATTTGCCAATTGTTTTGATTCTAAATCGATCTAAATTTTCCCACAATTTAAACATTTGTCAATTTGAACTTGGGGTTGGTTTGGGCTTGTGTATTTAAAAAATCGCCAGTTTGTGATAAAATAACCTGATAAAAATCAAAAAAATAAATTTCTAAAACAAAAAAACATGAAAAAACAGACACTGTTTAAAAATGCTGGGAAGCATCTACTTTCAACCTTTGCGCCACTTGGAGTGTTGCTATTATTAGCCTTCGTTCCTGTTGGTCATGCTACGGAAGTAATTCCAGAAAAGACTGTAGCAGTTGCTGATACACAGCTTCCATCTGATGTGGAAAATGTTAAAGCTTTAGCAGGAGACTCCATGGTAACTTTAACTTGGGACACCGCTACCGATAACGTAGGAGTTAAAGGTTATAAAGTTTATTCAGGCTTGAAGTCTGTAACCGATGCCGGAGGATCATATACATATGCACCAATTAATGTGGGCAATGTTATTACCTACCAGGTAAAAGGACTCAAGAATGGCACAACCTATTATTTTGCAGTTACCGCACTTGATGCTGCCAATAATGAAAGTAATAATTATAGCGTTGAAGTAAGCGCTACCCCAAAGGCAGGCGCAACTGTGATAGATAAAGAAGCGCCAAAAGTTGCCAAAGCTACTGCAATAGATAAAGCACATGTGTCTGTTGTGTTTTCTGAAGCAGTTACACTTCCTTCTAACAATCCACAAAGCGCATTTAGCGTAAAAGAAGACGTTAGCTCCGTTGTTTTAGCGGTAGAAGATGCAGTATTAGATTCAAAAGATGTTTCAAATAAGACTGTAATTTTAACTACAGTTAATCAAAAAGCAGATACTTCATATCTGTTAACTGCAGCAAGTACAATCAAAGATCTTGCTGGTAACCCCATCATAAGCGGTACTTCTGACACAGCACAATTCAATGGTAGCAGCGCAGAAGTAGCAACCCAGCAACACGCAGCAGCTGACACTTTAAAACTCGTAACTGTTACAGCAAAAGATTCTACACATTTAGAAGCAACATTTTCTAAACCTGTTGTTTTAAATAAAGATCCACGTGAAAATTTTGTAATCACAGAAAAAGATAAAACCGAAAATACTTTGGATGTTACAAAAGTAGAAGTGAGCGCAGATCAAACTAAAGTTACTTTAACAACCGCCGCTCAAAATGCCGTAAAATACAGCTTTATTGCGATCGACGTAACCGACAAAGAAGGTAATAAAATTGATTTGGTTTCAAACGCATCTGAATTTTCTGGCTCAACAAATACTTCTACCCAACAGGCTGGAACAGATGTAACGGCTCCAGAAGATGTAACCAACTTTGTAGCAGAAATGGTGAAAAATCTAATCGTTACCTTAACCTGGTCCGGCAGCGCTAATACAGCCGGAGATTTGGCTAATTATGTGCTTTATATGAGTACGGATGGGGTTACATATGGAAAACCAATTTCGGTAAGTCCGGATTCAAAGTCATTTGAAGTAACAAAAATCATGCCAAAGGTAAAATATTGGTTTAAATTAGCCGCTCTCGACAAAACCGGCAACGAAAGCGCAGGTGTTATCACCACCTTCTTCCTTCCGGAAACAGGTCCTGGACTAGCCTTGGTTCTTGTTGGATCTTTAGTTGCTGGAAAGGTTGCAAAAAGAAAGAAAAATAAAAAATAATCCGCCTTAAAGCGGGAGAGAAAAACTTCCAAAAAGGTCTTCTGTAAAAGCATTTAACTGCCAATACGGAAGGCCTTTTTGGTGTGTGGCAAATTTTATAATTTCATTTTTAGTTTAGAAATTTTTAATGATCTTTAGATACATTATTAACCTAAAAAATTGATTATTTTAGATACCTATCTAAAATAATACAATTTTAAATTATTG
>CAZOQT010000003.1:13082-35151 GCA_964582265.1 uncultured Candidatus Peribacteria bacterium | reverse complement strand
TTCCACGCGCCTATATTGGAGCAATGGGGGCGATACTAATTTTGATTCTGCTTTTGTGGACACTGATATCTAGTCTTCCTGATGGCAAATTGCACGTTTATTTTTTAGATGTTGGGCAGGGCGATGCAGTTTTAGTGCGTGCTCCAACTGATGAATTCATTTTAATTGATGGAGGGCCTGATGATGCAGTAATAGCCCAGTTAGCACGAGTGATGCCATTTTATGAACGGCAGATTGACCTTATTATCTTAAGTCATCCGCATGCTGATCACGTTAATGGCCTTGTAGAGGTACTTAAGCGTTATAAAGTAAAACAGGTGATTATGACGGGAGTTTCTTATAAATTTCCTGGCTATTTGGCCTTTTTAGAGCAAATCAATCAACAAAAAATTCCGGTGAAATTTGCAGGCGCGGGAAGTGTGGGGCCAGACTCGCTGAAGTTTGGAAAGGGAGCCAGTACTGCGCCGGATTTTAGCATGGGGAACTTATTCTTTGATATGCTCTTCCCTATGCGGTCATTACAAGGAGAGCGATTTGAAAATTTAAATAATAGTTCTATTGCGTTAAGAATGATTTTTAAAGATAAAATATTTTATTTTAGTGGTGACGCGGAACAAAGCGAAGAAGAAAAAATCGTAGCTTCTGGACAGGATTTAAATGCTGATGTTTATAAAGTTGGGCATCATGGCAGTCGCACCAGCAGCCTTATTACGCTAATAGATAAAGTTAAACCTTCTTCCGCGATCATCTCTTGTGGTTTGAATAACAAATTCAAGCATCCACATGCAGTAACTATTGAAAAACTTTTGGCCAAAAATATTGATATATTTAGAACTGATCTAAACGGAATGATTGAAGCAAAAACCGATGGTATAAACTTACAATTACTGGCATGGGGCAAATAAGCTGTTTACACGCTTACCCTTTGGATATCCGCTCCAATGCTGCGTAATTTTTCATCAAGTTTTTCGTAACCGCGATCAATATAGTTAATGTTGGAAATTTCGGTTTGGCCTTGAGCGGCGAGCGCGGCTAAAACCATGGCCGCACCAGCACGAATATCACAACTGGCAATTGGAACACCTTTTAAAGTGGTTGGCCCATTTATTAAAGCTTGATGTGGATTCAAAATTTGCACTTTTGCTCCCATTTTTTCCAATTCAAACAGGTAATTTAAGCGGCCTTCAAAAAGGGTTTCAAAGATTTTACTTTGACCATTTGCCTGAGTTAAAAGTACAGCAAAAGGCGCTTGCAGATCAGTTGCGAAGCTTGGATAAACTGCAGTGCGCAGCATGGAAACTGCCTGTAAAGGTTTGCTGGTTGGCAAAATTGTAAAAGTATCTGTTTGCCCTAATTTATTTGGAGATAATTCATATTTGGCGCCGATTTCATCTAATTTTTGCCAAAAACTATCCAACTGATTTGGAGCAATACCTTCAACCGTTACTTCACCGTTTGTCAAAAGTGCAGCAATAGCAAAAGTTCCTGCTTCAAGGTAGTCGCCGGTAATTTTGTATTCGGTCCCGTGCAGCTTTTTTTGACCTTCAATTGTAAGTTCGCTAGTGCCGATGCCGCTGATTTTTGCCCCCATGCTATTCAAGAAACGGCATAGGTCCTGAACATGAGGCTCGCAGGCTGCTAACTTGATTATGGTTTTTCCAGAAATTAGCGTGGCCAACATGATCGCATTTTCTGTTGCAGTCACGCTTTGTTCGGGCATGATGATTTCCGCCGAAGTAAAGTTTTTTCTTCTTATGTGAAGGGTTTGTGTCTCGTTTAAAACTTCTGCCCCCAATGCTTTTAAGACATGTGTATGCGCCTGAGCTGGACGTTTGCCAAGCACACACCCACCCGGAAATGGCAGATCAACCTCAGAAAAACGGCTCATTAAAGGCCCCAGCAGCAAAATAGAAGCCCGCATGCTACAAATATATTTTTCGGTAATTTTGGCCAAAGTGAGGCCGGAGGGGTCGATGCTTAAAGTATGATTTTGAAATGATGTTTTTACATTAAGTTCTTCCAAAATTTTTAAAAGTGTGTGGATGTCAGCAATGTCCGGCACATTATTAATTGTGGATTTTTCATCTGTTAAAAGCGCGGCACACAAGATAGGCAATGCGGCATTTTTTGAGCCACTTACCTTTACGGTTCCATGCAGTTTTTTCTGCCCATTTACTACAAATTTTTGGATAATTTGAGACATAGCAAACGACATTATAAACAAATCTTGGACTAAATGGCGAGGGTATTATTATTTTTTCCGTTTTACCTGAACTATTACAAGGTGTGCTTTTTGGATAATTATGATGTTGGCTGACGCAGTTGCAGGGCCTCACTTAAGTCTTCCAAAGCTATTTGCTCGTGTTTTTCCAAATCGGCAATGGTGCGCGCCGTTTTTAATATTTGCTGATAATTACGTCCGGAAAAATTATATTTTTCGTTGGCTAACCTTAATAATTCCTGCGAATCACGATTTAAAACACAGTGTTTTTTGATTTCACCCGGCGTCATTTCGCTATTGGTTTTGGATGTGATGTGTTGAGATTCTTTAAAGCGCGAGGCCTGAATTTGGCGAGCTAACAGTACTTTTTGCCTGAATTGACTGGAATTTTCCGAATTACCATTTGAAGACTGGAATTTGGTAATGGCCTCGCGCGGTACTTCGATCATTAAATCGATTCGATCCCTAACTGGTCCTGATATTTTTTTCTGATAATTCCTTACCTGAAAAGGCAGACACGAACAGGCTTTTTTTGGATCACCATAGTAACCACAAGGGCATGGATTCATGCCTGCAATCAGCATAAATTTGGCTGGATATTTGACTGTCCCAGAAGCACGAGAGATGTAAATTTCCTTTTCTTCCAAAGGTTGTCGCAGGCTTTCCAGGTGGCCACGTGGAAACTCCGCAATTTCGTCCAGAAATAAAACTCCATGATGAGACAAAGAAATTTCGCCTGGGCTTAACTTGTTTCCCCCGCCTGTTAAAGCCAATAAAGAAGAAGTTGGATGAACCTGCCTAAAAGGCCTTTGCGTGATGACTTTTCCATTTAATAGTCCGGCCGAAGAATAAACTTGCATAACTTGCAGCATTTCGGCCTCATTTAATGGTGGTAAAATCCCAGGCAAAGCTTTGGCCAATAAAGTTTTGCCTACGCCAGGTGACCCGGTTAAAAGTAAATGGTGTCCGCCAGCGGCACTTATAGTTAAAGCTCTCTTGGCGATATCCTGCCCTGCGATATCAGCAAAATCGACACTCTCTGTTTGCTCCTGAGAATTGCCTAAAGAAATATGCTCTGGTGTTTTTTTGGTGGCTCGCGACGAAATTTCTAAAATTGTTGCTTGCGTGAAAATTTTTTCTGGCGCCGCAATTTGCCTAAAATGACTAATCGGAATTATCTCCAGATCACGCACAAGCGCTGCTTCCGCTAAATTTTCCGCAGGTATCAAGACTTTTTGCCAGCCATGCTCTTTTGCAAAAAGAGCCACATTCAAAATGCCATTCACCGCCCTAACTGATCCATCCAAAGCCAATTCTCCGATTATTAAAACTTTCTGCAATTCAAGCAATAGTTTTTCT
Organism: uncultured Candidatus Peribacteria bacterium; assembly: GCA_964582265.1. Classification (GTDB taxonomy): domain Bacteria; phylum Patescibacteriota; class Gracilibacteria; order UBA1369; family UBA1369; genus JBAZYK01. Next base: position 31,571 of record CAZOQT010000003.1, on the reverse strand, counting down.
GAAATCTGCTTAGAGGCAGCAATAAGCCCAATTGCCATCGGCAAATCGAATTGTGGTCCATGTTTGCGCAAATCTGCAGGCGCTAAATTAATTATTTTTTTGGTTTGGGGATAATTAAACCCGCTATTTTTAATGGCTGACCTTAAGCGTTCCTTGGCTTCCTGGACGGCGGCATCGCCCAAACCCACAATTGAAAAAGCAGGAAGTCCCTGCAAAATATCTACCTCCACTTCCACAAGCTTGCCTTCTATGCCCTGACTTAAGCATGAAAAAATTTTAATGGCCATAAAAAATAATTAATGAGCCAACATTTTAATCTCATGTGATTAAATATTTTTAAACCAATTATGAAATTTTCCTAAATTCTTTTAATAAATTTAACCAGCTTTTCCAAGTTTGTTTTAAGTTTGGATTGGGGCATCAAAAAGCTGATCAAGATATAAAGATCTTCATCGTAATCATAAAAATAGCCAGGATGGGCAAAAATGGCTGTTTCCTGCATTAATTTAACTACAAAATCTTCATCGGAAAGTTTACCAAGCTCCCTGATTTTAGCAAAAAGATACATTCCACCTTCCGGTTTATGAAAGCTAATATTTGGGCAGTCCCCTAAAATATTCATTGCCAAATTCCGATTTCTTTCCAGATTTTTTTTATACTTAATTATGAAATTATTGCCTTTATTAATTATATCCGGAAGCAAATTTTGAGTGATTTGATTACAGGCCAAAAAAGCATCGGCATGTCTTTCTAAATTATCCACTTTTTCTCCCAAAATATTTGCAGTAGGGCAAGTTGTAATAATCCAAGCGAGTTTTAAACCAGGTAAAGCATATGCCTTAGAAATCCCGCTTAATGTATAAATCTGTAAATTATTTAGACCATTTTTAGCCTTTTGATTACTGAATTCCGCTTTCATATTAAGCAGCATTTTTTGATGAAGCTGCGCAACACGCGGGAACTCTTTTTGATCAAAAATAAATTCGGAAAAAACTTCATCACTGATAATCGCTAAATTATTTTCTGCAGCAATTTTAATCACTTCTTCCAAAGTTTTTTTTGACAATACTGCACCAGTTGGATTGCTTGGAGAAATTAAAACGATGGCTTTGGTGCCATGCTTTATTTTAGACTTTAGATGGTCAAGATCGATTTGCCAACCAGCCTCTTCTGCCAGTCTGTAAAAGGAACATTTAACTTCCGCCAATCGCGCGATTTCTTCAAAAAGCGGATATGAAGGTTTTGGAAAAAGCACTTCATCACCGGGTGCACAAAGTAATTTGAAAAGATGAAAATAACTTTCGCTGGTTCCGGAAGTTAAAACAATCTGATCTGAATTTATTTTAAAATTTCTTTTGCTGTAAAACTTGGTGATGGCCTTTCTGGCACTAATATCACCTTTAGGATCCGGCTTGTAGCTTAGGTTATTTAGAAATTTTGAATATCCTGCTTTTAAAATATTTTGCGGGAATAAAATACCAAATTCGCCAGGATTACCTGAAGAAAGGTTAATAATTTTTTTACCCTTTTTAATTAATTCACGGCGTGTTTGTTCGATTTTATTGATCATCTTTACTCTGAAAATTGCAGACTTGTTTGCTCGTCTCCATTTATAATCAAAAGCGTGTTACCTGCGGCGTTTAGTTTTACCTCATCTGGAAGCTTTGTGCCGGGTGTTCCTTTGATTAAAATCGCTTCATTGGTCTTAAGCGAAAAATCTACAAAATAAATAAACCGCTTCGTGTCTTTGACCGTACCTGTGGAGAGAATTAAGTTATCAAAATTTTCTCCCAATGCAACGCCGGTGCCTTCAATTTCACTTAAATTACTGGATCCAGGTATTTGTTGAATTGTTGCGGCAATCAGCTTTTCATTATCTACAATCGCAACGTCATTTAGGTTTGTTTTCAAATTAAGCGCGAGCACTTTATTATTGGCATAAAGAAATAATCCTTCACTAAGACTTTTTTCCGCGCGCGCCTGAAACAAAAAATCCTGATTATTAGGCAGCCATTTTGCATCCCTAATTACTGGATATTTCAAAAGATTTTGGCGACTTTTGATTTTTAAATCAACCAAATATAAATTGGAATTATCATTTTGCTGATCTATAACAATTATTTTTTGGCGATCGGGGGAGATGCGAATCACGTAATTATTTAGATCTCTAATAAAAGAAGTTACTGGTACCGCAGCTTGCACCTCATTGTTTTGATCTAAATTCTGTAAATATAGTGTTTGAAGAAAATTGCCTTCATTGCGTTTGAGAAAAGCTGCGTATTGACCTGTTTGATCATAAAAAATCTTGCCTGCCTGAGCGCTTAAAGGTGATGGCTTGCTATTTGATTTTTCAATTTTTACACCGTCAGTAAGCACAGGTATGAAATTTAGAGAGATTTTTTCCTCATCAACACCACGTAATGGCAATTTGATATTACGTTGCTCGTCTTTATATCCATTTTTTTGAATGATGATGGTGTATTCACCAGGCGCAATTATGGACTTACATTCATCTTCTGAGCAGGGAACAGTTTTTAAATTTTTAATTGTGATAAAATATGGAGCCTTAGCCGTAATTTTGATGGTTGCGCGATTAAGTAAAAAGGCCCAAATTAAGAACAAAACACCAAAAATAACACCAATAATCAGTAGGCCCAGGTAAAGTTTTTTTTTGCTTGTTTCTGGAATCATTTTTAAAGGATATTTTTAAAATGTTTGAGTGTAGCCTTGTCTTGGCGCAGGTCAATGGCGATCAGGTCCAGCTGCCAACTGCACGGTGGAAGGAGCTGCAGATAATTTTGGATGGACCGCCTTAATGCGCGCTTTTTGTTTTGACTTAGACTTTCCTGCGCAGAGCCAAAATTTTCCGTGCTTCTGGTTTTTACTTCCACGAAGCTTAGTATACCATCTTTTTTGGCAATTATATCCAATTCTCCTGCACGTAAATAAAAGTTTTGGGCAATAATTTTATAGCCCTTGCTAATTAAAAATTCGGCAGCTACCTGTTCGCCCCATTTTCCCAAATTCCGTTTTTTTACTTGATAGTTTTTTTGAAACATGACTGATTAGATATGTTGATATTTTTTGATGGCTTATGGCTCAACTATATCCAGGCTACCAGATCGACATTAAAAACTTTTGAAAAAATTATGAAATAGTGGGAGACTTGGAATCCCAAACACCAAACGCGAGCAAGCCGAGCGTTTTACAAATTTATCAATGGACCAACCCTTTCTAAAAGTTCCGCCACATAGTTTAGATGCCGAAAGATCAACAATCGGCAGTTTGCTTATAGATAAGGAAGCTGTCTCCAAAATTGCTGATTTTTTGAAAGCGGAAGATTTTTATCATGAAAGTCATGGCATAATTTATCAAACCATTTTTGATCTTTTTGATCGCAGAAACCCAATAGATTTGCTAACAGTTTCAAACTTACTGGAAGATAGAAAGCAGCTGGACCAAATTGGCGGAGCCTCTTATTTAGCGGCTCTAACCAACGAAGTACCAACCGCGTCGCACGTTTTTCAGTACGCGATGATCATCAAACAAAAGGCCACTTTGCGCAGATTGATTAAGGCTGGGGACTTGATTTCTTCACTTGGTTACAATCAAACGGAAGCGCTGGAAAACTTGCTGGAAGAAGCAGAAAAGTCTTTATTTGGCGTTTCACAGACTTTTTTGAAGGATAGATTTGTACATATTAAAGACGTCCTGAATACCACCTACGACAAAATTACTGAACTGCATGATCCAAACATGAAGGATAAATATCGCGGTATACCTACGGGATATAGAGATTTGGACAATGTTTTATCTGGATTACAGCCAGCGGATTTGGTGATTTTGGCAGCACGTCCTTCTATGGGTAAAACCGCTTTTGCTCTTAACATAGCGCAAAATGTAGCAAAGAAAGGCTATTGCTGTGGAATTATTTCGCTTGAAATGTCCAAAGAGCAGCTTGTAGAGCGCATGTTCTGCTCATTACTTTCTGTAGATTCCTGGAAATTGCGTACCGGAAAATTAACTGAGGCTGACTTTATGCGCATTGGAGGAGTGATGGATGAGCTTTATACAATGAAAATTTATATTGATGATTCCGTCGGAAATTCGATTGCGGAACTACGCGCTAAAGCCAGAAGACTGCAAATGGAACATGGCTTGGACTTTCTGGTAATTGATTACTTGCAGCTGATGAGCGCGGGTAAATCTGGTTTTAATCAAACTAATCGTGTTCAGGAAATTTCAGAAATTTCACGCGCTCTTAAGGGGTTGGCGCGTGAACTTAGAATCCCTATTTTGGCTTTGTCACAATTGAGTCGTGCCGTAGAACTTAGACCAAGTAAAGTACCACAACTTTCAGACCTGCGTGAATCAGGCGCGATTGAACAAGATGCCGATGTAGTAATGATGCTTTACCGTGAAGACTATTATGAAGAAGATACAGAGCGTAAAGGCGTCACTGATGTGTTTATTCGCAAACATAGAAATGGACCAACTGGTCACGTAGAACTTGGCTTTAAAAAAGAGCAAATGCGTTTTATAAGTATCGACCGAAGCCGGAAGATGAACGATTACGTCCCAATGGATTAGTGCAGAGTTTATGTTGATTGGACTTGAGTTTTTTTATTTTGTCCAAAAACTTTTTTGTAAATATTTTCGATTTCGTCGATTCTAAGGGACGGATCAGATTGAACTGTTTCAGCTGGATTTAAAATAATGACTATCTTTTTAAAGCTTTGTAAGTTTTCATAATTATCCAAGAGTGCATCACGCATAGCACGGGCGCAGGTCAATTGCTCGGCTGCCAGTTTAGGTACTTGGGGAGCGAACAAAGCAATTGCTTTAATATCGTTTTTATTAGCTTCTTCCAAAACTTTTTGCATGTACTTCTTGATAGCTTCATAGTTGGTATTGGTGCTAAATTCATAAACTGAATCAATTTGCGTGCCTCTAGCCGCGCCAAGCTCAAACAACACCTCGCAATTACCTAACACATCCAGGATTTCGGAACGCACGTTATCTCTTTTCAATTCAAGATCCGCTTTTATTTCTGCCGTAATCTCTGCTTCTTTGACCTTGTCCAGCCTTACTCCAAGCCGCTCCGACATTCTGGGGTGGAAAATTCTATTCATGGTGCTCTTAATTTTTTCTAATACACTCATATAGCAGCTTTATAGTAATAGTTATTATTATGGCTTATGCAAATCGCATTTTCAAATATGGCAAGAAGACATAATTAAATTTATAGGTTTTAATCTGGACGTATGAAAAAGGCTTAAGCATATTTATTCCTTGATTTTTTTGTGGTAAAGTGTTGAAGCTTTATCTTTGTATTTTGAACAAAATATGACCTCTACGAAAAAAAACAATTCTGATCAAAATTCACAAAACAAAAAAAGTTCCAAGAATGAAGATATTCAAAATCAACAACAAAGCCAATTAACCCCAACTGATGAATTTGATGAACGCAAAAAGAAACTTGGCGAGATAAAAGATTTGAAAATTTTGCCTTACGCCGAGCGTTTTGAAAGGACCCACAGTGTAGAAGAAGCGCGTGTACTTGCCGGAAAAAGCTCGCTTAGATTTGTGGAAGACATTGTGGCAAAGCCAAATTGTAAAGTTAAAATGGCGGGAAGGATTATGTTGATGCGTCCACACGGCAAACTAACTTTTGCTCATTTACAAGACTTTAGTGGAAAACTACAGATTGCATTTATGCAGGATTTTGTAACGATGGATCCAGGCACTGCAAATGATCCGGAAGGTACAAAATCAGCCGCGGATCAAGGAAGAATCTTGCCACCAGAAGCTTATAAACTGCTCAAAAAAATTGATGTTGGCGATTTTATTGGTGTTACTGGTGAACTTTTTTTAACCAAACATGGTGAACTGACTTTGCTGGTTCAGTCTTACCAACTGCTTTCCAAGACTTTGCGGCCTCTTCCAGAAAAATTTCATGGCATAGCAGACACAGAACTTAAATATAGAAAGCGTTATCTGGACTTATTAACTGACCCAGATACTTATGCGCGATTTTTGCTGCGCACACGATTAATTACTGAAATTCGCAAGTTTTTGGACGCTGCTGGATTCGTGGAAGTAGAAACGCCGATTTTGACTTCAATTCCTTCAGGAGCTGCAGCAAAGCCATTTATAACGCATCACAATGCGCTTGATATTGATATGTATTTAAGAATCGCGCCAGAAACTTATTTAAAACGTGCAGTAGTTGGCGGTTTTGAGCGGGTTTATGAATTTGCAAAATGTTTCCGCAATGAAGGCATGGACCCTTCTCATCTTCAAGAATTCACGATGCTTGAATATTATGGTGCTTACTGGAATTTTCAGGACAATATGAATTTTACGGAAAAATTGATTGTAGAAACTTTGAAGCGTGTAAACGCGGCCAAAGCAGAAGCCGAAGAAAATCCATTAAAAGTAACTTGCAAGGACCATGAAGGCAAAGAACAAATTATAGATTTTACCCCACCATGGCCAAGACTTAATTTTGTGGAGCTGATAGAAAAAGATTGTGGCATTAATATTTTGGATTTTTACGGTGATGCTGACAAATTGCGTGCAGAAACCAAACGCAAAAAAATCGTGATAGAAAAAGCCGAAACGATGGGCTACGGCAATTTATGCGATGCGCTTTATAAAAAAGTTTCCAGGCCTTCTTTAATTCAACCGGCGTTTGTAATTAAGCATCCGGTTGATACCAAACCACTCGCGCGCCGTAACGACACTGATGAGCGTTTAGCTGATACTTTCCAATTATTGGTGAATTCCTGGGAAATTGTGAATGCGTATTCAGAGCTTGTGGATCCACTTGATCAGCGAGGAAGATTAATGCGCCAGGCGGATGCTAAGGCTGCCGGTGACGAAGAAGCCATGCCAATGGATGAAGATTTTATTATGGCAATGGAACACGGAATGCCTCCAATGTCCGGCTGGGGAATGGGTATAGATCGTTTTATGGCTTTGATTACAAATCAGGATAATCTTAAAGATACTGTCCTTTTCCCAATTATGAGGCCGGAAAATTAATAATTAGCAATTAGTAATTGAGTATGAAATTTTTGGATAAATTAAAAATTGGCGTTACCTCTTTTTTTAGGAAAAAAGCTGATATTTCGACGCAAAACAAAAAACGTAGGCATTACTTTCTTTGGGGCCTTTTAGCGTTTTTGCTTTTTTTGATTCTGTTTATTTTTTCTGTTCTGGGTAGTTTGCGTATATTTTTGCCTTACTTACCGGAATTAACAGGACTTCCTTTTGGTAGCCGCGATTATCTTTTTGTCTTTCAAAATAATCATGAAATTAGGCCTGCCGGAGGTTTTATTGCAGCTTATGGAATCGCCCATTTTAAAAATGGAATGTTAACAAAACTGGATGTGTCCGATGTTTATGGCGATATTGATAAGCATGCTTATATTGAGCCTCCATATCCAATGCGTAAAATGCTGGAAGATGAATGGTATAAAGGTTATACCTTCCGCGACGCCAATTTTAATCCGGATTTTCCATCTACCGCCTTAGAGCTTGTGCGTATGCTCCACATCACAAAACCACAGCAAAGGATTGATGGGGTTATTGCCGTAAATTACTCTTTTTTGGAAGATTTATTGGGTGCGACAGGACCAATTGAGGTAAACGGAAAAATGTTTAGTCAAATTTCGCTTTTTGAAACTCTGGAAGATGAGGTCCATGATATAGATACACACGACATAGAGCAGCTAAAAAATAGAAAATCAATTTTGAAGCCTTTTGCGGATGCGTTGATTAAAAAAATCGCGACCAGTCCTTTTAAATTACGCAAAATTGCAGACACTGTGGCTCACAGTTTGGCAACCAAGGAAATCCAACTTTATTTTATGGATTCCACCTTGGAAAAAATGGTCAAAGAACAAAATTGGGGAGGCAATTGGCCTGACACAATAAAGAGTGATTTCTTGGCTATAAATGAAGCAAATCTTGCTGGGCTTAAAACTGACCGTTACATACAAAGACAGATTAATTACAGCGTTAACCTTAATGAAAATGGCGATGGTGGATTTGACGCGATTGCTGACGTAAGAATTCGTTTTTATAATTATGGCGTAGAAAATATTCCAATCTCTGGGACTTATTCTGGATATGTGCGAACTTTTGTTCCACGTGGTGCAAAATTATTGGCAATCTCTGAAGATTATAAAAACGATATACATGAAGAAGATCAGGGGATTTTCCATATTTTTGGCAATATCGTAAGGTTAAAACCAGGAGAAGAAACAGAGCTGCATTATCGCTACTCGCTGCCTGCTAAATTTGAAAAAAATTATAATTTATACATTCCAAAACAATCCGGCACCAGTGAAGATTATTATACTGTTACTGTGCAAGCACCTCAGGGTTTTTCTGTAATAAGTAATCAGTTTAAGCAAAAAGAAAATTTGGGAGTTTTTCAGCAGGAAATTTCTAGTGATGTGGATCTGAATTTACAAATTTTGCCAGATAAAAATCCGCCACGTCCTGTTTTTCAGGGTATTGGTCAATTGGGACAAATTGACATTTTATTTAACGAAAATGTTTCCAATTCTACAAGTGAAGATCCTTTAAATTATGAAGTTACTGATTTAAACATCATAAATTCGCAAATTACGGATCAGCTTCAAATTGATCACATTGAACATAGTGGCAAAGGAGTTAAGCTCTTTGTGCGAGGTATGAGCAGTCAACCCGAAGAACGTTACAGGGTGATCATGAAAAATATAAGTGACAGGCATGGTAATATTGTTGAACCAAATCCAAAAATAATTACGGCAGTGCAGAGGATTAAATGAATTTTTAAATTCATTGACTAATCAGACCTTTTTAGCTAATTTTGTGGCTCATATTTTTGAAATCGTTTTTTTAAATGAGTGAATTCCACATTAAGAAATTTGGAGGAACTTCTATAGATAAAGGCAACCAGGTGCTGGATATTATTGAAAATGATGCAAGTCCGACTGAAGATGATATTAATAAAGCCCAGCAGGTTGCAGTTGTGTCCGCGTTTAGTAACGAAACGGATAAGCTGATTGCGATTGCCAAAAATTTGATTACAGATGCAAAAAAATCTGACCTTACTGATGAGAAAATTTTTGACTACTTTCAACCTAGAATTGATTACTCATTAAAAAAAGCTGAAGAGTTTTTAAAAAATGGAAAAGCAAATTTTTCCAAAGAGGACAAGCAGATTTTGGAAAATATTAAAGAAGAATTAGGCAATAAACTTGCTTTGCTAGCGCAAGAAATATTCCCTATCCTGCAAACACCAAATCTTGGTAAAGGTGAAGAAACCTTTATTGAAGATAGAGTAATTGCTATTGGTGAAAGATTTTCCGCAGAAGTTCTAGCAACAACTTTTACAGCGCGCAGTAAAATTGGCAGAGTGTATGATGCAATTGACCTAAATGACATTTTATCCCCTCCCCAAGCCCTTTCAGGCGCTGATCAAATAAGTAATCGCACGCAAATTGAAAATAATTTAATTGATGGCATAAGGGAAAAACTACAAGCATGTTTTGAGCGCGGTAGTATTCCAATTTTTACAGGTTATGCCGGTTATTTACCCGGAGGAATCAGAAATATGTATGATCGTGGTTATACAGAAGACACGGCCGCACTGGTTGCACGCTCTGTCAAAAGCATCGGGCACAAGCCAGAATTTCAGATCTGGAAAGAAATTCAGGGGCGAGAACAATCTGGAATTTTTACGGCTGACCCCAGAAAAATTCCAAATGCATTTCCACGTTCAGAAATTGGCCTGCATCAATTAGCTGAACTTGCCGAATCGGGCGGAATGAAAGCTGTAAACAGAAACGTGATGGGTGTTTTGTGGAAAGATCCTGTGCCGCTAAGAATTAAAAACACAAACAATCCTAAAGATGCCGGCACGCTGGTACTGGACAATGAAAATGCACTTGAAAAAGGCATTAACCACATTGCGCTTAAAGATCAGACCATGTTCACCGTAAGCAGTGAAAAGATGGAGGATAAAGGTATGGCTATGCGCATATTTAAGTTTTGCGCGGATCTTGGAATTTCGGTTGACGCAATTACAACTTCTAGAAGCTCTATTTCTTTTAGTATTCCTGCAAATCACCCAAAAACAGAAGATCTTTTTATTAAGCTGACTGGCGAAACAGATTTAAGGGTTGATACGCCGGAGCAGGATATGACGCTTATTAATCTGGTTGGCATGGGTATGGCTAATCAGGTCGGAATTTTGCACCTTGTAACTTCTATTTTGGCTAAACAAGGCATTAATATTGAGTTTGACTGTGGTCATCCGGATAGAAATATTACTTTAGTTGTTGCCAAAAATGATGCGGAAAAAGCGGCAAAAGTTTTACATGCAGAACTGTTTGGAAAAGAAATGAATGAAGAAACTAGTAAAGAAAAATCCATGGCACAAAGCTCCTATCGAGTTCCGGATGAATACAAAACAAAGAAATTACCACCGTGCATTAATGGTATTTCTGAAAAAGAACAATCCATGTTTACCGTATCTAGCCTTGATTTGATTGATCAGCCGGGTGTGGCTTCCAAAATTTTTGAATTGGCAAATGAACTAGGTATTTCTGTAGACGCAATTACAACTTCTACTACATCTGTTTCTTTTAGCGTTGATGCCGGAAGAAAGGCTTCGGAACTTTTTCTTGAATTAACAGAAATTGACGGTTTTGATGTTAAAAAGAAAGATAGCATGACCATGATCAGCCTAGCTGGTAACAATATGCGCAACCAGATTGGCGTTTTGCGTGATGTAACTGGAATTTTGGCTGCTAATGGTGTGAATATTGAATTTGATTGTGGAAATCCGGATAACGATGTGACGGTCATTATTAATAATAAAGATCGACAAAAAGCCTTAGAAGCACTTAAATTGGCGGTTTAAATTTAATTTTTTTATCTTAAATTTTTTGTGTTAAGATGGCGGCGGTTACTTATTTTATAAGCCTTCGGCTCCGTTATGGATAAAATTGCGGTTTTGGATTTTGGGGGGCAATATGCGCATCTGATCGCTAATCGCGTACGCAGACTGAATGTATACAGCGAAATTTTTGTAGGTGACACTCCGGCTGAGAAATTACGTGATTTTAAGGGCGTGATACTTTCTGGTGGCCCGCAAAGTGTTTATGATGAGGATTCGGTTAAATGCGATCCAAGAATTTTAGATTTGGGTGTTCCGTTACTTGGAATTTGCTATGGTCATCAAACTTTAGCTTTTGTACAAGGCGCCAAAGTGGAGCCAGCAGATTTGCGTGAGTATGGACTGGCAGAAATGAAGGTATTAAAAGCAAAAGGCATTTTTGAAGGTTTAAATTCAAGTGAAATTGTTTGGATGAGCCATGGTGATTCTGTTAAAGAGCTACCACCAGGTTATGAAGTGATTGGCCAAAGTCCTGGAGAACACGCGGCTATCGCCAATTTTGAAAAAAATTTTTATGGCACGCAGTTTCATTTGGAAGTGACTCATACGGCCTCGGGCATGAAAATGCTGGATAACTTTTTAAAGATATGTGGGGTTGCGCGCGAGTGGAAAATTGATGATTTTATTGCGGCAGAAATGGACTTGGTTCGCAAGAAAGTTGGCGATAAAAAAGTCTTTATGATGGTGAGTGGAGGCGTGGATTCAACCGTAGCTTTTGCTTTGCTGGAAAAGGCGCTGGGACCTGACCGCGTGTTTGGACTTTTTGTAGATACAGGATTTTTGCGACTAAATGAACGCAAGGAAGTAGAAGAAGCTTTAACGGCTTTGGGACTACACAATTTGCACGTGCGTGATGCCAGCAAAAAATATTTCGAAGCGTTAAAGGACCGCTACGATCCAGAAGCAAAGCGCAAAATAATTGGTGATTTGTTTGTAAAAGTGCAGGCGGAAGTCGTTACAGAACTTAAATTAAACCCAGAAGAATGGCTTCTTGGTCAGGGGACTATTTATCCGGATACCATTGAAACAGGCGGCACAAAATACGCGGCCAAGATTAAAACGCATCACAATCGTGTTGAACAAATTGAAAAATTGATGAAGGAAGGAAAGGTTATTGAGCCGCTGGCTCAACTTTATAAAGACGAAGTGCGTGAAGTGGGAATTAAGCTGGGATTACCGGAAAAACTGGTATGGAGACACCCATTTCCAGGCCCTGGCCTTGCGGTAAGGTGCCTTTGTATTCAAGAAGAAGCGCCGGTGGAAAATAAGGAAGTTTTAGAAAAAACTTTAAAGGAGGAAATCGCTCCATATTCCTTAAATTGCGAGGTTTTGCCAATTCAAAGCGTGGGAGTACAAGGAGATTTTAGAACTTACAGGCACCCGTTAGTTTTAATGGGCAAAAGCGATTTTAAGACTCTTGGGCAACTGGCGACAACTCTAATAAACAATCACAAAGAAATAAACCGCGTAATCTGGATGCAAAGTCCGGATAAAATTAATAGTGTAACTGTGCAAACAAGTTATTTAACACCAGAAAGGATCGCGCTACTGCAAAAAGCGGACGCGGTGGTGAGCGGTTTTATGGAAAAAAATGGCTTAAACAGGGAGATTTGGCAATTCCCTACCGTGCTTATTCCGGTAAGCATTAATTCAAAGATGGCTGAAGCAGCAACCAAAGGCGAAGCGATTGTTTTGCGACCGGTTTGTTCCGAAGAAGCCATGACCGCAAATTTTTATGCGATGGATTTGGATTTATTGCAGAAGTTGACTGCAGAAATTATGACAGTTCCTGGAATTACCGCGGTCTTTTATGACGTTACAAATAAGCCACCCGGTACGATTGAGTGGGAATAAAAGAGACTTTGATCGTTTTGGCGCTAGCACTGAGTCAAATAAATGTGCTTATTTGCGTGCTCTTTCTATTTCTTCTGCTAGAGCTTCAGCGACTGCATCTGCTTCAGCCTGGGCTTGGGCTTCTGTGTCTGATTCTGATGATTCCATTGTTGCTAAGGTTGCGCTTGCTCGATTCTGATCAGGTGATTGTTCAATTTGTTTTTCTATTTTTTTAAGAGCTTTAAGGATAATTACTACTCTTTTGTTATTCATGTCTCTCAATTGCGTTAATTCATTTTTCAAGCCATTAATTCTATTCTGTAATTCACTTTTCTCGTTATCGGTTGGGGAATTTGGAATCATGGAAATTTTTTTCTCCAATTCTCCAATAGCTTCAATAATCAGGTCGTAAAACTCTTTTTCATCGTTTTCTCTACTGCGAATTTTTCTATTTTTGGCATTCTCTACGGGATCTCCTAATAAAAGATTAGCGCCCGCATTTAATAAGATTGATAGTAGGGCAAAGGCATTAATGGCAGCAGCCCAAGAAGCAACATTTCTAATTTTCTCATGAACTGATTTAACTATATCGCTATTTCTTAACTCTTTTTTTCCATATTCCTTCAGTTTATCAACAAAACCATTACTTTTTTCAGTGGGAGCAAGCGAAGACATATCCAAATAACTATGAACACCTTCATAAGCACCAACACCGCCCATAGCAGCCAATAAGCCAACACCAATACTCCGTCTTGTTTTTGCAATAATTCTGCCAAATCTACCCAATTCTGCTGTGGTTTGAGGTCTTTTTGCTTTCAGCTCGTTTGCCAAAGGTTGTTCTTGATCACCTTCTTGATCACCTTCTGGTTGTGCAGGATTTTTTCTAGCAGGCATTGCAAAAAATTAAATTTGTTTTATTATAACACAAATTTATCCTACCCACAAGGTACCTGCTTTATAATTTCATGCTTTCCAAATCCTGAACCCGTTTTTCAAGCTGATTTATGGCTTTTGCCAGGCGTTTCTTTTCTTCTCGGTCGATTGGGTCAAAATAAACTAGATGGCTTAATTTATAAAGTAAAATCATCGCCAAAAAGAAGGTGGTGAAAAATGGCCCCCAAAAGGCGGTTTCATCGGCAACTTTAAAAAATTTATTATTTTCTTCCTTAATTTTTTGATAAAAGTCGGACTGTTGTGCCACTGCTCCGATCTTTTCCTGAGCGTAATTTTTGGTTTTGCTCCAAAATTCTTCTAATGGATTCTGCTGAGTTTGTGATTCATTTTCTTGCGTCTGCTGCGGATTTGAGGTTAGCTGAAAAAAAGCAAAGTCTCTGAATTTAGTTTGGCTAAAAGTGGCTACAGCAAAGGAAATAAGCAGTGATGAAGCCAAAACAATTACAAAGCGGATTCCTTCGTTTTTAAGTTTAATTTTGGTACGATTATACCCGGCTGGTAGCTCAACAAAATTTGGAGTATTTGGTGTATTCATCTGAAAAATTTATTTAACTCTAGCATTGTAACCCCTAAAAGCTGGAAAATGAATGATTTTGCTCGAAAAAAGACCTGAATTATGCTATAATAATTTGACTTTATGGCCTAAATAAATATGCCCGATCAAAAACCTAAAAAATTGAATAATCACCAAATTTTGGAAGTTTGCGGCGTGGAAATTTTTAAGAAAATCAAAAGAAAGCTGATTATAGCAGATGCAAACAAGGATTTTAAAAATATTTTAGCACCAAAACAAAAATAAAATGGCAGACGGCCCACAAAAACCAGAAAAAAGCGGCACAGAAGCTCCTAAATCGGGTTTGGATTTTGCTGCCGCGCAACAACTTGATGAGTCACTCCGCAAAATTGATGCGGCGCTGGATAAAAAAGAAAGCAAAGATTCATTAGAGGCTTTGGGCACAGAAATGCTGTATGAATTCAGCAAGGAAAAATACACCCCAGAGGTGTTTTTAAATTCTTTGCAGGAAGTTTTTTTTGACCACGAACATCAATTTAATCCGCCAATAGACTTTTTTGAGTATGTTGAAGCTTTTGGGCCGGACATGGTTATACTCTGCCAACAAAAGTTGAAAGATGCCGGTCTGGATTTGGGTAAATTTGGTCCAAATGAAGATGGCGTTGATGGAAAATTGGGGAATGTGACAGCCGCGGCATTTAATGAATTTTATAATCCTGAAGGGGACTTGGATAAGGATGAAAAAGCCCTATCAGATCAGATACCATCAGTTGGTCAATCCAAAGCAAAAAGCGCCCCTGTTTCAGAAGGTATTAAGGTCAACGAAGATGAACCAAGGCAGACAGCAGATTTGAGTGATCAAAGTGGGCTGTTGACACATCCATTTGAGCGCGGAAAGGAGTCTTATCATAAAACACATGAAATTATCAGCGCACTTACTGCCTACCACAATCAAACTGAAAGCACGGTGGTACTAAATAATTTAGCTCGAGATTTTGGTGAAAAAGAAAAATTTGGCCCACCATTTTTAATTACGGAAGATCCAATTACCCATGGCCCAATTAAATTTTTAGGCAGAACCATAGAAAATGGCATCCATGCTGCATTATTGCCAGCCTTAAAAGCAGCAGAAGAAAAGATTGCAGGCATGCATTTGAATTACCAACCTGGTGGAATAGGCGGTACGCGTAAAAATTGCATGATGTCTTTTAATGGCAAATTAAGCGATACAATACCAAGTTTTCATGCTTGGGGTTTAGCTATAGATATTGATGCTGGAGAAAATTTTGGTAGACATGGTCGCGGTACAATTCCAGATGAAGTAGCGGCAGCTTTGGTAGAATCAGGCTTACACTGGGGCTTAATTGGAAACCCTTCCAAACCACCTTATTTAGGAAAAGATCCAATGCACTTTCAGCTTAGATACTTACCAAGAGATCCAAATTATTTAAGTTCAATTTCTGCAAGTAAAGAGGGAATGAAATACTATTATAAATTGAAGCCAGTTTTAGACCGCATGTAATGATTAACTTAACGGCCTTGCCTAAAAGCACGCGCTTTGCTGGAATAGCATGGCTGGCCTAAGCAAAAAAGCTCATTGCGGCGCCAGCTAAAAGGGTGATCACCAAATTATCATCCAAAATTTCACTAATGTAACGACCGGTTAAGGACTCAAAAATCATGCCGACCAGACTGCCAATAAAAGCAGTTTGAATATCCACAAAAAAGAAAGCGGCAAGCGTAGAAACTATTATTGCTAAAAACGTTCCCTCAAGGTGTTTTTGGGGATTTAGCGGATTTTTGATTTTGCCAAAATATGTGCCCACAATCGTAGTTATTGAATCTCCTACTGCCATAATACTGATCGCGGCTAGGGCAATATCTTTTTTAAAGAACATTACAGCAATTAACGAACCCAACACCAGAAAAAAAGAGCCTTTTCCCGGGAAGAACGCAAGATCCTGGGGCCGTTCAAAATATTGTAGAAATTTATGAATAATTGGAATGCGAATTTTTTTTGAAATTAGTGAAGCCAACCCACCAATTATTAAAATAAAAACTAAAACATCCGCATTTAAAAGCTGCAATTTTAGCAAAAAAACAATACTGCACCCCGTAACCAAATGTGCAATCTGGCGACGTAATTCGAATTTATCTTTAACATGAAAAATAAACCAATCCAACACATGATATTTTTGCTCGCAGTGAAGCCATATTTTGCCAATGGCGTAACCAATAAGACCTCCCGCAATCAAATCACTTAAATAGTGCACACCCAAATATAGCCTGCTAAAAGCAATTAAAATTAAAGAAGCATAGCCAATAATGCGCAACTTTTTTTGGGGAAATATTTGGCTCATGTAAGGCCAAAGAGAAAAGCAAAAAGCAGTATGCAAACTGGGCATAGAAAAGCCTGACGCTTGCGTTAGGGGAATCGTGGCCACAATCGCGGCCGCAAAAGGTCTTGGAGTTTGAAACATTACTTTCAACAAATAGCTTACTTCCAAGGCAGTTCCCGCAGTTAATAACATTAAAGCTATTTGGTAATATTTCTTTTTATAGAAAAGATAAACCACAAGGGCAATAATGCCGTATAACAAACCAAAATCCGTTACAAATAACATAAAGGCATCAAGAGGATATGCGCGTGTAGCACCCAAAAACCTTAGAATTTTGTCGTCATAAAACAGCGCAAAAAAGAGCAGAATAAAAAAAATTGCGGAAAAAATCTTTTCTTTACCGGTAAAAATTTTATTTTCTTTTGGGGCTTGAATTAGGCCAAACTGCATTTTTTGATATTTTTTATTGGTTGCTGTAAAAACTCTCCGCCGAGTTTTTTGAATTTTTCCGGATCATCGGTGGTTAAAAAGACGCGCTTTTGATTGCGGGTCAATCTATTTTCTATTTCCGGATGCCGCGTTAAATAGTCTTTTAAGCTGCGGGCAACGATTTCTCCGGTTTTTAAAACATTAACTTTTTTGCCCATAATCTGCGAAAATTCTTTGTATAAAAATGGATAATGAGTGCAGCCAAGGATTAATGTATCCAGGTTTGTGCTTTTAAGTGAGCGCAAATATTTTTTTAAAATAGAGCGAGTTTCTGGCTTTTTGTGCCAATGTTCCTCAATCAAAGGAACAAGCAAAGGACAAGCCTGCGAAAAAACTTTTACTTTTGGATCCAAATTTTTAAGTTCGATTTCATATGCTTTGGCATTGATAGTTGAATTTGTTCCAACCACGCCTATTTGTTTATTTTCACTTTGGCGAATTGCCTCCTCTGCAAGCGGTTTAATAACTCCCAGAATTTTTTTTTCGGTCACGTGGGGTGTTCGTAAATATTTTTCCTGCAAATGGCGCAAAACTGTTGAAGAAGCTGTATTGCAAGCCACAATTATTAGTGTACAACCCTGACTAAAAAGGTATTCAACCGCTTGCTCTCCAAAGGAAATTAAAGTTTCCATGCTGCGATTTCCGTACGGCGCCCGCGCGTTATCGCCCAAATACATATAATCGTATTCGGGAAGTTCTTTTAAAAATTCTTTCAAAACTGTTAAGCCGCCATAACCTGAATCAAAAACGCCAATCATGGGTGGTTTTGTGCAAAGATTTTGTCTTGTAACCTGGTGGATGATACTATATGCAGCGAGCATTCGTCCATCATCCGAGGAAATATTATGCAAAAATTTTTAAACTGGAAAATACAATTAGTTTTTATTATAACCGGCGTGCTTGTTGGTCTGCTTGTTACGGCACAATTTAGAAGTTCTATTTCAACAAGCTCTTACCTATATGACGAGATCCAGGCTCAGCAAGAACTAATGAAAAGCTTTAGCGATGATCAGGCTGTTTTAAAAAGCAGAATTCTTAATTTGCGCAAACAAATTGAAGCCAAGCAAACAGAATCCGGTCAAACCATAGAAAAAAACAATCTGGATACACTGAACGCATTAAAAAAAGAAATCGGGCTAGATAGCCAAAAAGGAGATGGCATTGAAATTACTCTTAATGATGGGCTTTTTGTTAAGCGCAACAATCAAGATGTGCAAAATCTTTCTCTTATTCAAGCGGCTGATTTACGTGACATTGTAAACTTATTATTTAGCGCTCAAGCTGAAGCTGTAGCCATAAATGATCAGCGCGTAATTGCTTCCACACCAATTACTTCAGTTGGTAACACTATTTTGGTTAATAATTTTCATTTATTACCTCCGTTTACAATAACCGCGATAGGC
>CAZOQT010000003.1:0-13072 GCA_964582265.1 uncultured Candidatus Peribacteria bacterium | reverse complement strand
GAAACTTTTATGCAGCGCCTACGCGATAGCGCCAGCTTGCCAGACCTTATTAAGCGAAGCAAAGATCAGAAAATCCAGTTTTCATATGCGGGTAAAAAGAATCTAACTCTGCCTGTATATAACAGCGATTTCCGTTTAAAATTTTTAACCGAAAGCAACTCAAACTAATATGGAAGATACACCAGTTGTTACAGAAAAAAGGTTGAATTCACGCGTTGTGGCAATTACGGCAACAGGCGTACTGCTTGGCTTTTTGGTAATATTGCAGTCCAGGTCTTTTAGAGGAGTCCAAGACATACTAGCGCGTGATAGCAGAGCCAATGTATTTAGAGAAATTCAGATTTTAAAAACAACGAATGAAAACCTGACGGATGAAATTGGGGACCTGGAGGAGCAGCTAAATAAAGCTTCTGATCGTCAACAAGCGTTAAACGCGGTCCAAGATGAAATAAAAAAAGATCGCATTTTGGCGGGAGAAGTGGACACAGAAGGTCCTGGTATTTTGGTAAGCTTAAGTAAACCGGTTACTGTAATCTGGCTTACAGACATAGTAAATGAAATGTGGTCGGCTGGCGCAGAAGCTGTATCTGTAAATAATATCAGATTAACTAATTCCACAGTTGGTTTTGATGCTATGCCAAATGGGCAAGTTGCATTAAATGGGGTTCCACTTACAGCGCCTTATTCAATCTCCGCGATTGGTGATGGAAAAACATTAAATGCAGCCTTAAACCAGCCTCAGGGGGTACTGGATCGCTTAAGACAAACGATTTCCGGGATTGAAATTTATACTACGCTGAAAGATAAAATCCAAATGGATAAGACGAATTAGTATAATTATTTGGGAAATGTGGCCTCCTAAGGCGGAGGCTCTTTTTATTTAATTGGGAAGAAAAACCAAAGAGGCTGTAAAAGAAGGAGTATGAAAAGGATTATAAGGTAAACCTTTTTATTAAACTTTTCTTCTTTTAAAGCATTTAATAACTGTTCGGCTTCAAATTGTTGTGCGTCAAGATTCTTGCGGATTGCCTCTTTTTCACTGCGTTCGGTTGAAAGAGCGCGGTTATAGTCGAGCAGCGGAACTGACTCTTTTAAACGGGCCTCTAATTGCCCCACGCGGTAATTTGCACCTTCCAGGCGATCCTGCTTTTCTTTAAGTTCTTCCTGAAGCTGTTCAAAAAGATTTTTATATACCAGCTCATCTATTTGCGATTTTGATCTATTGCGAGTGTCTACTTTGAAATGATCAATGTCCACACGATGTTTTCTTCTTTCCGGAGCCACATCTTCCGCGTCCTGACTATAGACCGCGCGATTATCGTCTATAGACGTATCAACCATAATTACATCCTCTTCGTCCATAGACATTACAGGAGTAGACACACCCCTGGACAAGTTCCCTTTCCTGCCTTCTTTAAATTCCATTAACTCTTTTCTATCAAGCCATATCCTTCCGTCACGTCTTTCTATAGATAATTTATTACCAACAATATACCTGTCTATAGTCCTAACAGACACTTTCAACATCTTACTAGCCGTTTTTCGATCTACTTCATACATATTACCACCTTTAAGGTTGATTATTACATGTCCATAGACATACAGTCGTCAAGAAATGGACAATGTTGCCATTATTTTATGCCAAGTGTCCACTATTTGTCTAGTGGGTATGTACTGTAATAAATTACGCGGAGTCCGCGTCCTATCTATTTTAAATATTTTACTATATTTTGTCGTGTCTACTATTGTCCATTACATGTCTAATAGGAGTCTATAGACCTTGTCCACTTACTGCTCAAGCTGCAAAACAATAAGGGTTTATAAATAGACAAAATTGGAACACATTTTATTTTGGAAGGAAGTTTACTTTTTAGCTTTTTTGAATATAATGGATTTAATGTGCTTATGAAAAAAACAAATACTTTTTATATTTTGGCGGTAACCTTTTCGATGGTCTGCATGATGCTTCAACCCGCGCTTGCTGCAGATATTACAATGGATGATGCAGTAACTCGTGGAGAGGTAGTTTCAAGAAGTGTAAAAGCTTTTGAGCTTGCTGATAAGGAAAAGGATTTCGTCGTAAGCTGCCTTAATAATTTGGGAGAATGTTTTTTTGTATTTACAGGAATGAGCCGTTTTAGCATTATTTTTGAACCATTTTTAATCCTTTATCCTGACGTAAGAGAAGCCAATAATTATTATGAAGACATCAACCTGGCAACCATGCTGGGAATAGTACATGGATATATTGATGATAAAGAAAGCCCTTTTAGGCCGAATGTAAGGATGACAAAAATGGAAGCTTTAAAGGTTATTATGGGTGCTGGAGACTATATTAAATGGCAGGAAAAGTTTGAATTAGTAGCTAGCCTGGGCGGAGAGGATAAAGTTGAAGCTCAACAAACTTCTTTTGAAGATGTAAATGGAGCAGGTGATCACTGGTGGTATCCAAGATATGTAAATATGGCTTTAGATAAAGGCATTATTGAAAGTGCAAAAAAGTTTAATCCTGATGAATTCATTGCACGGGAAGAATTTGAAAATATGCTAGACAGAGCGCAAAAAGTGGCTAAACTTGAGCAAGATAATGTTCAAGCGGAGGTAAAGTCTAAAGTTGAACCTATAGTTGACCAGGTCCAACCGGAGGGCAAGACTGAAACCTCTACGCAGTCACAATAACCATGATCCAGAAATTTAGTCATCAAGAAATCCAATCGGGCAAACCCTCTGTAGAAGAAGTTAAAAATAAGCCTAGAACGCCTTTTATTGTGGTTTTAGACAATATTCGCAGCATATATAATGTTGGCGCTCTTTTTAGAACTTGCGACGCGATCTTGGCCGAAAAAATGTATTTATGCGGCATAACTGGTCACCCACCAAGAAAGGACATTGATAAAGTGGCATTAGGCGCGGTGGAAGTGGTGCCATGGGAGTATCAGTCATCTACAAGGGAAACTCTTCTTAAACTCAAAGGAAATGGGGTTAAAATTTGTGCTCTGGAGCTTACTAAACAGAGTGTTAATTATCACGAGATGAAATACCCTTTTCCGATGGCTTTGGTACTAGGAAACGAGGTAGATGGTATTAGTGAAGATTTAATGCCGCTGATAGATTTCGCTGTGGATATTCCAATGCTGGGACGTGCGAATTCCTTGAATGTGGCCACAGCTTTTGGGATAGTGGCCTACGAAGTACTTTTTCAATTTTCACATGCCGACCGCCCAAAAAATTAATTTAGAATTTGAGAATCATGTTAAAGGAAATCGCATTATGCGAGACGATTTTGCACGGCAATTTGCAAAGGGGTTAAAAATTTTGGAACGGGAAAAAAGGCTTAAAAAAGCGGGTAAAGGCGGTGTTGTACAATTGACAATGTTGAATGACGCAACAATTAAAAAGTTGAATAAAGAATATCGTGGCAAGAATAAGCCAACGGATGTACTTTCATTTAGCTACATTGAAGAAAATGCGCAAATGAATGCGGACGGATCACCCTTTGCTTTTCCGCAGCAGGATCTGATTGGCGAGATTGCGATTTCAATTGAAACGGCACGCAATCAGGCGAAAGAACACGGCAAAACTTTAAAAGAAGAACTGCAATTTTTGTTTGTACACGGCCTTTTTCACGTGTTTGGATACGATCACGAAGAAGAAAATGAGCGCAAAGAAATGTTCGATCTACAGGACGAAGTGATCGGCAATAAGAGCTGGCGGAAGATTATTGGGTGAATCTTTTTTGAATGTATTCTTCCAAAATTTGCATGAATTTTTGAGGGATGTTTTGGCCTTCTAGAACGGCAAATTGCTTTCCATCTATGTAAACCGGCGCTACGGGCTGTTCGGTTTTTCCTGGCAGGCTGATGCCAATATCGGCGTGTTTGGATTCACCTGGGCCGTTGACTACGCAACCCATTACGGCGATTTTTAGGCTTTCTACGCCAGGATATTTCTGTTTCCACTCGGGCATTTTTTGGCTTATGTAGTCATTTACCCGCTTGGCTAATTTTTGGAAATAATCGCTGCTGGTGCGGCCGCAACCCGGGCAACTGGTGACCATCGGCCTAAAATTTCTGACTCCCAAGCTTTGCAAAATTAGCTGGCAAATTTCTACTTCTTTAGCGCGAGGGGCACCCGGCTCCGGAGTTAGTGAAACGCGTAAGGTATCGCCAATACCCTGTTGTAATAATATCGACAAAGCGGCGGTAGATGCCACTACCCCTTTATCGCCACTTCCGGCCTCGGTTAAGCCAAGATGCAGGGGATAATTACAGCGTAATGAAAGCATCTTATAGACACTGACCATGTCACTAACAATAGACATTTTTGCGCTTAAAACTATTTTGTCTGGCTTTAGCCCGATCGCGACAGCTTCATCGGCTGAATTAAGCGCACTTTGCACCATAGCTTCGTACAAAATTTCTTTGTCTGATTTTGGAGTTTTACTTTTGCCGTTTTCATCCATCAATTTTGTAAATAATTCCGGGTCTAAAGAACCCCAATTTACGCCTATGCGAACAGGTTTATTATACTTAATAGCTGTTTCAATCATGGTGCGAAAATTGTATTCGTGTGCCTGTTTTATGCCCACATTACCTGGATTAATGCGATATTTATCTAGCGCAGCAGCACAGGATGGAAACTTAGTTAAAAGAGTGTGTCCATTGTAATGAAAATCGCCAACAATGGGCGTATCTATGCCTTTATTAAGAAGCTCATCTTTGATGAATGGAACGGCTTTGGCGGCCTCAAGATCATTTACAGTAATACGAACAAGTTCAGATCCGGCCTGAATTAACTCAATAATTTGTTTAACTGTAGCCCTAACATTGGCGGTTTGCGTGTTAGTCATGGACTGCACAGCAATCGGATTTGCTCCGCCAATTTTGACTTTACCAATTTGAACTTGATTAGTTTTGCGCATAAGGAAGGCTAGAATAGCACCAGCAAATGCAAGTGACAAGCTCTGAATTTTAATCGGCGCATTTATAGCCAGTCTTTTTAGCCAGTTGGGGCAATGTCTACGCGCAACTTTGCTTTTTCTTTTTCCTTAACTGGAACTGTCCCTGCTGGAATCTTCACAATAATTTTATCCGGCTTGATTTCCAAAATGTTTTTATGGGGAACTGTTTTTTCTTCATATGGATAAAAGCCCCAAAAAGTTTTAGCTATAAAAAGTTTAGTCAAAACAAACATGCTGGTGTTAAGCGAAAAATCCAGCACACGACCTAAAAATTCATTTTTTTGATTAAAAACTTTGTTTTTTTGAATATGAATATTTTGTTTTAATACCTGATTAACCTTGATCAGGTCTTCTGTATCCAAAATGTCATCAAAATCGCTTACAACCAATTGATCGCCCCAAAAAATTACATCCGATGGGGAAATGGCCTTGCGGCCGCTAGGCGTTAGCAGAAAGCCAACAATCTTGCCGGTTGCAGGATCGATCACAACTTCTAAAACGCGGCCGACGTGCATGCCGTTTTCGGTTAAGACATCTGCTCCAACAGTTTGTGTATAGTAACGTTCCATGGTTTTAAGTATAAGCGATTTTGGTAAAAAGTTAAGCTGTTGACTTTAATTGAACTTTTCCTTATAAATAATAGGCCTTTGTGTCGGGGTGTAGCGCAGTTGGCTAGCGCGCTTGGTTTGGGACCAAGAGGTCGAAGGTTCGAATCCTTTCACCCCGACCATTGAAATGTCTCACCATGGAGTGGGATTTTTTAATGCGGCTTTATCTTTGGAAAAAAGGAAGTAATTTTAGCTGCATGGCTCACCATATTTTTTGTGAGGTCAATTGAATAAAAGCTATTTTTTGATAAAATCTTATTAATTTCTTAACTAAAAATTTATGGAAGGATACTGCGTTAAATGCAAAGAAAAACGAGAAATGGCAGCAGGTTATGAAGAAGTAGAATTCGGCAAAAAAGGCCGCAAAGCAGTTAAAGGAAAATGCAGTGTTTGTGGCACAGGCATGTACAAGATTTTGCCTACAAAGAAAGACTAATTAAAAAACCCTAATTAGCTGAGAATTGCTACTTTGGTGGTTTTAAATTTAAGGCACGTTTTGTGGTGCTTAATTTTTAGTATTGCAATTTTAAAAGATCGGCGCATGATGGAGTATCAAAGACATTTCTTAATGCTGCGCCTATGCAAGCGATGTCCTATGAAAAATTTTTAGAATCAGCTCGTGCAAACGAGATGATGTTGGAAAATAATCCCGAACTGCGCGGAACAAAAGAGGTGGAAGATGCTGAAATTATTGTAGAGAGAGCGGAAGTTCTTAAAAAAATTAGTTCGCTCAAAGGGATTGAATTTGCGCCGGCCAATTATGAAGAAAAAAACATCGCGGCATCGGTCACAAAAGATGGCATTAAGCCAAATATAGCTCTTTGGACTTTGGACCTGCCCCTAGATGAAATTTTGCAAATTGTGAATCACGAAGAAATTCACATGGAAGATCTTAAAAAGGGCGTGGACATAAATTTGAATGAGCAGAAAGTACCTATCCACCAGCAAAAAGCGCTAAGTAGAGCTGTTTCTTTGGCAGTCCCCGGCGCAGGAAACATTGCTGAAATAAAATTAATTGAGGGGTTTACTGAGCTTAGGAATGCGGATCAACATGGAGAAAACTGCAATTGCGCCTATAACCATCTGGAAGTTCCGGTGGCAAAAAAACTGGAAGCACTAAGCAGAGAGCACCTTGGAAAATCTTTTGTGGCAGCATTAAATTCGGGCAATATGGAATTATTTTATAAGCTGATGCGTGACCTGGGGGATAGATTGTTGTTGCTGGAAATGGCTGAAAATATGCAGGTTGTGGGCCAGGAATATTTACCGGCTGGCATGCCCCTGGAGACTTTAAGATCGACTACAAAGAAAAAAATCGTGTTACTAAAACCATTCACAACAAGCGCAGAAGATGCCAAAAGGGTCTGCAAAAAAATTGCGGCGGAAATAATGGAAATGGCGCAGATAAGGGAATTTTTAACTGAAAGTGTTGCGGCTTAAGGGGATGAGCGTAGAATACGTTTGCTGATTCATTAACGTTTGCTTTGAATAGAATTGCAATTATTGGCGGAGGCGCTGCTGGTCTTATGGCTGCGGCAACAATCGTAGAAATGGCTGAAGCAAATGGCCAAATTTTTGATGATGGCTCGGCCAAAGTAGAAGTTTTGCTGTTTGAAAAAAACTCTTATCTAGGCGCAAAAGTGTTGATTAGCGGGGGAGGACGATGCAACACAACAACGGGCATTTTTGATGTGCGCAAATTACTGGAAAATTACCCTCGTGGAGCAAAATTTTTGATGTCGGCGATGTTTAGATTTCCACCGGAGAAAGTTATGGAATGGTTTGAAAAACATGGAGTTAAGATGAAAATTGAGGATGATTTACGTGTATTTCCGACTTCTAATGAAGGAAAAGACGTAGTTGGGGCTTTGGAAAATGTGATCAAGAGGAAAGATCCTGATGGGGCTGATGGGGCTAATGCAGAAAGTGTGAGTGCGCAGATTTTTTTAAATTGCATTGTGGAAAAAATTGAAAAAAAAGAGGCTGGTTTTAAAATTTCTCTTAAAGATGGCCGCCAATTTAACGCGGAAAAAGTCATTATTACTACTGGAGGAAATGCTTATAGAAATACTGGCTCGACCGGAGATGGATATGCTTTTGCAAAAGCTTTGAGGCATTCAATTACGAAATTGGCGCCTTCGCTACACTCATTTTTAGCAAAAGAGGCCTGGTTAGCCAATGTGGCCGGCGTGTCCTTTAAAAAGGCAAAAATCACGCTTTCTGCTGATGTGATGGAATATACTTCTGGGATAGCCAAGGCTGGCGTGGAGAAGCGTAGCGCTGCAAATTATGAACGTACCGGTCCTTTTGTTTTTACACATAGAGGTGTGAGTGGTCCGGCAATTTTTGCGCTTTCCAGTATGGCAGCCTATGAGAATTTTAGCGTGGAAAAACCGCTTAAAATAAAGATAAATTTATTTCCAGATGAAAAGCCGGATGAGCTAAAAAAGCGTTTTAATACAATGGCTGATCAGAATGGGAAAAAATTTTTAGTGAATTTTCTGGACTTCTTTTTGCCAAAATCTTTGGCAGAAGTCTTTTGTGAAATCGCAAAAATAGATCCAAAAATTATCATGGGACAACTAAATGGAGCACAGCGTGAAGCCATTTTAAAGCTTTTTCAAAATCTTGAATTAAATGCAGTGGGAAGAGGCGCAGGCGATGAATTTGTTACCGCGGGTGGAGTGGATTTGAGGGAGGTGAACACTAATACAATGGAATCAAAAATCTGTCCTGGACTTTATTTTGCAGGTGAAATTTTGGATGTGGATGGCTTTACTGGAGGATTTAATTTGCAGGCGGCGTGGGCCACGGGAAGGCTTGCGGGGGAGAATATTATTAACTATAAGTAGCACAAAAAAGGCCCGCCTGCGGCGGGCCTTTAATAGATTTGTTGGGTATGCTTGCTGCTTTACCTTTATTTTCAAGCTTTAAATACTAAGCGCCTGTGGTTGCTCCACCTGCACCAAGTACAGTGTAAACGATTGCAAATGAAAGCATAATGATCAAAATACCAATTACTGAATACATAATGATCTTTTTTGCTGTTTCAACCTTGTCTTCTTTACCTGCAGCTGTCACATAAAGGAAACCTCCGTAAATGATCATAATAACTGCGAGTAAGCCAAGGAATGTTAAGAAAAAGTTTACGATTGTTTTAACTAATTCACGAAGACTACCTTGTCCGTTTGTAGCACTAGAAACTGCTGAGATCTGGTCAGTACCTGGATCCAGAATTCTTTGAGCACTAACTGACGTTACTGCTGAAGTCATAAGTATTAATCCTGTAAGGATTCCTACTGCTACCTTTTTGGTTTTTGCAAGCATTTTTTGCATATTTTTATTGGTTAGATTTTTACGTTTTCAATTAATTATACCAAAAAACAGCTTATAACGCAATGGGCTGGAAGACAATTTTAATGAATTGCTGGAGATAGGATTTGTTGGGTAATTTTTAAACAAGTTCAATTTCCAATTCTAAATCGACATTAAAGCTGTTTTTAACCCTTTCTTTAAGGGTTTTTACAAGCGCGACCAAGTCCTTTTGCGTGCCGCCGCCCAGGTTAATAAACCAATTTGCGTGCAGTTCAGAAACCTTAATTTGACCCACTTGCAGCCCTTTGGCGCCAACCTGTTCAAGCAAATAGCCGGCTTTAAGGGCTTGATTTTGACCAGTGGGGTCATTTGGACCGCCACCAGGATTTTTAAAAATAGATCCAGTAGAAAACCCCTTAGGCTGTTTACTGACACGATTTTTTAAAATATCGGCAGCTTCTTCTTGCGCTTTCTTGGCTTGTTCTGGGGTGCCCTGGGCTAATTTTAAATATACTCTTAAGACAATTTCCGGCTCCTTTTTTAAAACAGATGACCGATAACTAAAATTAAGATATTCAATATCTGCCTCGTGCAAGCCCTTTTTAGGGCTATAAAGCAGAGCCTTTTGGAAAAAGTCTTTAATTTCTATGCCGTAAGCGCCAGCGTTTCCTCTCACTGCACCGCCAATCGTGCCAGGCACACCCGTTAATTTTTCCAAACCAATCAGATTGTTTTTTAGCGCGAATTGAATGACTTGAGAAAGCGAAGAACCGGCATCAATTGCTAGAACGCGAGAATCAGACGGATTGGAGTCTGGTTCTAATGCAGGCTCAACGGCGATGTTTTTGGCCTGAATGTGAATAACCAGGCCGCGGAATCCTTCATCAGCAAAAATAGTGTTACTGCCTCCACCAAGCACAAAATAAGGGATTTTCAGTTGTTTTGCGGTCTGAATTAAGTCTGGTAACTCTTCGATTAGTGTTAATTTGTAATAAAGGTCAGCCATTCCGCCAATGCGCATGGTATTTAGGGTCGCAAGTGGCTTACTTACCTGCGTATCTGGAAACTTAATTTTAAATTCGTCAAAATTGGACATGAGAGCTTAAAAGCATTGCTTAATTCTGGACGTAATCTACAACGTTATTATTTTTCCACCCTTTAACAGTAAAATAATTATCCTGACCAGAAGTTTTAGCCACAACAGATTGTTTACCGTCTGCTAAATCGACAGTAATAACCACGCCGGACTCGCTACCTGGACTTCCAACAGCGGCAGCATAAGCGATTTTGGTACCATCTGGAGAAAATTTTGGATCGCCAAATTGTTGATATTTTTTATCTACAGCAAAAGTTAATGTTTTCTTGGTTTCTAAATTTGCAACCACAATCTTCCTTTGATCTGAGACAATATTTAGTGACGCAATCATTTTTTCGTCTGCAGAAATGTCTTCAGCATGGGCAATTTTAAGATCGGTGACAGCTTTTGTGTTTAAATCCACGCGATACAAAGTGCCATAACAAAAATCGTATAAAATATATCCGCCAAATCCTGTCGCACAAACTTTAGCGTAGATATTTTTGGAAGTAACCTTTACCAATCTGGCGTCGCTACCCATGTCATTTTTAGCAATTGGGGTAGTTAAAAAGGCTTTTCCGTCCTTGGTGATAACAAGATTTTTAAAATCGTCACTAACAGAAACTGCGTATTTTGCGTTATCATTTGAAACTTGAGTTGAAACCTGAGTTACAACTTGAGTTTGTGTAATTTGAACCGTTTGAGGCTTAGAAAGCTCTGACTGATTTGCAGAGGGAGTTTTAGCGTTCTGATCTTGATCGGCATAATTGCAACCGCTTAAAGTGGCAGCCAGAATTAACATTAATCCCGTCGTGAAAATAAATTTTCCAAAGTTTTTCATAAAATTTGATTAATAATACGTAAATTACAACTGCACAAATGAAAGATTATTACAAAGAAGGCTTATGAACAAGCTAAATAAATGATGATGTTGACATGAAGAAGGTCTTCGCATATCATCTCTTTGCTCTTTTTTGGATTTACGTTTTGTATTTGCAAAATTGAGCGCAAAAGATACCAGCAAAACCTTTTGTAAGCGGTTATAAGGGCACGTGGGCCACCTTAGCTCAGCTGGTAGAGCAACTGTTTTGTAAACAGTGGGTCGTCGGTTCAAATCCGACAGGTGGCTCCATTTTTTGTATTTGGCTTATGTTTGTTAGGCCGATTTTGGAAGATGAGTATCAGGTGAAAGACCGTCATTATTTTCGCCGGAAGCGGTTTTATCTCCGGACTCTTCATCGACGATATCGTGAGGAGGGAGAGCCATAGGGTTAGCACCTGGACTATCTCCTAACCTAGCGTTTTGTTGAAGACTGCTATTTTCATCTATGAATTTTAAAACTGCACCTACCCTGTTTGCAGTATGTTTTGAGAACGCAAGACTGCTACTATCACGAAAATCCGCACGCTTTGCTTCGTCCTGTTTAAGGATATCACCGCGTTTTGACATCCTTTCAATTAAGGCGGCAGTTAATTCAGGATTTTGTTCTTTTGCCCGCTCCCTTTCTTCTGGAGACATCGCGGAAAGCTTATCCCTAAATGCATCCAAGCTCTCATCTGTATATGTCACTTCATTATGCCCACTAGCATCAGCAGCGGGATGGGCTTCTATGGGACTTCTAAGCTTCTTTTTTCTAAGATTTCCTGTTTCAATTATCTCTGTTGCCGCTTGATCAGCCAGTATTATTTCTGGTGTAGCCATCTTGAAAATTTAAGGAGTATTTTTATTTTATGACATTAAAAAGCTTTATGCAAGCCAAAGGGATTGATTAATTAAATATTGATTTGTAGAATTTCGCGGCTCAATTTAAATAATTTGAATATGAAAATAGAACATGAAAGCATCTTATCAATACAGGCAGGAGGAGATCGAGGTAAATACATGCAAGAACTACAACAATTAGCTGAAAGTGCAGTCTCTAAATTACTTAGAACTGAGCAAGGAGATGCGGCGCAATTGCTTGATATTATGCGCCAATTCGTAAAAATTATTAATGAAAGTCAATTAGCGGAAGGTGCGGAAAAAGTATTTGGCAGTGAACATGTAATTACTGAAACAGCAAAAACTTTGGCAGCATTTAGGCGGGCCCACAAAGGCTTAGCAGAAGCGGCGCGAACTGCAGTTTTTCCACTCCAAACTGGCAAAAATGGTATTCCAGAATTTACTTCTGCAAATACAAATATCCTAAAAAGAAGGTTAATTGAAATAGCAAGAATGCTTGATCAGTTAGTAACTGACCCTGGAATAATTCAAAAACCTAACCCGCCGATTGCGCCAAATATGACTTTTGCAATTGAAGATGGGAATAGAGAACGAGATTTTTTGAATAACCCCAAAAATGTAGATTTGGTAGTAGATGAATTGACAGTCTTTTTAATAAAATTAATTGAAGACATTGACCTTGGAGCGGCTTTTGCAGTCAATATCACGCGCGAAGAAGTAAGAAGTTTAGTTGAAAGCGCATTGGAGTTACATGAAGCAGCTAAAGACAGTGAAGCACTAGGGATACAAATTGAAGATGCCGATGCTCGTTTGCAAAATTTATTTTTAGAATTGCTGTTAGCCTTGGCAACCGGCGTAACTAGATTAAAATTGGCAAAAATGAGCATGGATTGGCTTGTAAAACACTTACCTGAAGATGAGATCGAAAATTTACTACGGACAAATCAAACCGCCCTTAAAGCTTTAACAAATGCTCATGGTAAAAAGAAGGACGAATCTGGCCTATTACAAAAATGGCGAGAGCTTATAATCCCGCAAGCACCACAAATTAGCAGTGGGGCAAATACTGTTAGAATAAAAAGATTAACCGTGCTTGTAGCTTTGATGAAAGATTTGCATGAAGCAAAGGTACATCAAAACAATGAAGAAGGCTCTGCATAAAACTGTGAGGTTAGTCCATTATGAAAAATATTGGTTATAAAGCGCATAAGGCCATATGGAGTTGAGCATGTCCGCTATAATAACAAAAGATTACTTGAAAAAAAATTATCTTTGTGTTCAAATCTTAAGCGCAACCTTCTGGGAAATTTAAAATTGGGCAGATACTCAAGTGGCCAACGAGGTCAGACTGTAAATCTGATGGCATTACGCCTTCGAAGGTTCGAATCCTT
>CAZOQT010000002.1:24647-72878 GCA_964582265.1 uncultured Candidatus Peribacteria bacterium | reverse complement strand
TTAGGAGTATTAATCGCCATCATTGGCCTTTCTTTTTCCACCAGGGCGCAAGAAAGAATTACCGATCTTGTTCACACTGTCACCTCTTTTATCACAAACACAGCAGAAAACCCCGACGCCACCGCCAGACTCCGCATTAAGTCCTGGCAACAAACCCTGGAACTCATTCAAAAACGTCCATTACTTGGCAGTGGCTACAACACTTTGCGCTATGTAAAATATAATGAAGGCTTTGTGCAAGATCCAACCAGTCATTCGGCCAGCGGCTCAGACTCCAGCCTGCTTACTATTTTGGCCACAACCGGAATTCTTGGACTGATCCCTTTCTTATTGCTTTACTGGAATTTATTAAAAGTTGCTCTGCGCAATTGGCAAGACAAACTCAATTCGCCTTTTAAACAGGCATTGGGGTTAGGACTTTTAAGTGGCACAGCCGCTTTAATGGCCCATTCCGTTTTTGTGAACAGCCTTCTTTTCCCTCAAATCATGATTTTCTTATGGATTTACGCGGGTATAGTTAATAATCGGCTGAGTGAAGTAATCAAATGACGGTTGCTGAATTATTTGATACTGAATCACCTGTTGCGTAACTGCCTGTTGCGTAACTGTCTGAGTTTGAGTCGTAGTAGTTTGGGATCCTCCGCCAGCAGTCCATACCTTTAAAGTAGCGTTGTAAACATAATTATACCGGGTAAAAGTACCGTCCTTTTTGTAAACATCCACCATCACTTTCCCACTTCCACCATCACGCACAATTACATAAGCAAAAGTCTTATCCGTAAGCAAAGGAGTTAAGACCTTTTGTTCAAAAGCAGCCTTTTCCGCCTCCACATAATTATTTTTATAATAAACTTTAAAATTTACAGCGTTACTTATAGGGGACTGAACAGTAACTGCAGCTTTAGAACTAGTGTTTGTAGGCTCACTCACAGTTGGAGTCGTCGTTACTTGTGAAGGTGTTGGCGTTTGGACTGGCTGAGTTGCCTGAGTATTCCCCGCCGCTGTATTTGTGGGGTTTTCTTGTGATGCAGGCGGCGTCAACTTAACTAACTGACTTAAGGGTTGAGCAACACTTGGAATGGTTTTCACATCAGAACTAGCCTTATTTTGGACTGGTCTGTCTTGCGTCCCGCTTTGCATCCCGCTTTGCGAGCCTTGCGAACTAATCTGCGAATCTTTTTGATCAGCCGCCTGGGTATTGGGTTGAGTCATTATTTCTGATTGTGATGCAGCCTGGGAATCCGGCATTTGCACGTTTTGGCTTTGAGTTGAATCGACACCTTTTTTAGTCAGATCCAAAGGCAAATTTTTTACCGCAACCACAACCATCACTAAAAGCAGCAATGCTGGAATCGCAGCCAATTGATATTTCCATTTAAGGAGTTTATCTAAAAATCCATCTTCGCTTCCTACCTCATAATAAGCCGGATTCAAATCAATTTCTTTATCCAAAATTGAAGCAGCCGGTTTTTGGTCCTCAGGAAGCACTGGCGCATCAAAAAAAACCTCATCTATGCTTGGGCTTTGCACCGTATTTTCTAAACTGGAGACTTGCTCGGGGCTTGCCATCATCACTGCCGCCCCCTCCACCCTTGCCTCTTCTTTTACAACTGACTGTACTGGTAAATTTTGAATCTTAGCTATTATGTTAGCCTTAAGTTGATCCTTAAAATTCTGATCAATAACTATATTTTCCTGATTCTTGTACTCCTGAATTTTAGCGATTACAGAAGCAAAATACCTACCAGACTGACGAGACATAAACTATGTTTTTAAAAGTTGTTTAAATTTTTTAAGTGTGCGATAAACCTTAACTCCAATGTGATTTGCGCTTAATCCCATAATCTCCGCGATTTCAATATTCGATACTCCTTCAAAATATTTTAAGCGTAAAATTTCTCGTTCTTCCGGATCCAATTGCTGCATTGCTTCTTGGATCTCATGTTGCTCCTCTTTTTGCACAGCCTCCTGGGCGTGATTTGCCTGATGATCAATCAGGTCAGAAGCTTTTTCCAGCTCCACAAAGTGAGATTTTTGATTCTGGCGATACCACTTAAGCACATTGTTATGCGCAATTTTATAAAGCCAGGAAGAAAATGGATAACCTCTCCATTCAAAACTCTTCAAGTGAGAAAGCGCGTCATAAAAGGTTTGACTAACCAGATCCTCCACCGCGTCTTTATCACTCACGCGACGATAAACATATCTGAAAATCTGATCAAAATACTTATCATACAGAAGTACAAACTTTTCCGGGTTAAGTTTGGCTTCTTCAACGAGTTTTTGTTCTTGTTCTAACACAGTATAACTCGCAAAAAGGAGGTATTACCCATTTAATTACTTAAATAGGAGTTAAAATTATGCTAGACAATACGCTTTTTGTCAAACCCATTCTCACCATTTAGGATAAGACAGAAAGTTTGAAAATATTACAGGGTCCCTCTATTTTGTTTGATTTCCGATCTTTTTTTCTTTGCTACAAGCATCTTCTCTTTTGCCTTTCTGCTGCGTCTTTTCTTTTGTTTTTTTAGTTTAAAAATGGCTTTTGCCCTTGCGGACTGTTTACCCTTAATTTGATCTTCGATCTTCAAAATGAGCAACTTATAGGCAGAAAGCCTATTTTTGCTTTGTTCTCGATGTTTTTGGCATCTTACCTCGATGCCGGTAGGCAAGTGCTTTAAAAGCACACAAGATGATGTCTTGTTTATTTTTTGACCTCCTTTACCGCTTCCACGCACAAATTGCTCAACAACATCCTCTGGCAAAATATTAAGCTGCTGAGCCTTTATAAGCAACGGTTCGGATAATTCAACTGGGAAATTCATAAATCAAGAAACTTCCTTTAAAGAGCCAACATTATTATCGTTTCTTGAAGGAGGATTTTCAATACCTTGATTTAAATATCCTGAGTTTGAAACATCTTCGCCAAGTTCCAAAAGTCGATCCAGTCCGATTTTATCCAGATCTCTTAATGCCTCCACTAGCAAACCAAATGGCTGTCCAGTCATGACAGCGGCTACCCGTTTTACATATGTAGCTTTTAATTGCTTGATTTGGTCGCCTTTGGTTAGTAAATCATATGCCGCTTCTGCTTCTTCAAACAGCCGATTCAAAGCATCAACCTTTGAATCACTGCCCTCATGGCCTGCCGCAGCTTGATTTTCTAACCTTAAAAGGTCCGCTGTTAATACTTCAGACATATACGAACAATTAAATTGTAAATTAATAGTCTTTTTTATCGTAATTTGCCAGGCTTGTCAAATTTCATTTTATAGACTCCACAAAAAAGCCCGGAGTAATTACACTCCGGGCTTAATTATCTAAACAGTTAAAAGTCAAAATGACGATTACGCCATTTGAACATTAGTAGCAGATGGTCCTTTTGGAGAACTATCATCAACATCAAAAGAAACTGCATCTCCCTCCTGGATCTGATCAAAACTGATTCCTGCTAAAGCTTTGCTGTGAAAGAAAAGATCTTTCTGCAATTCTGGAGAAGAAATAAAACCATAACCTTTATCCATTTTTTTCTTGATAACACCTTTCATGAAAATTAAACTAAAAAAATAAATTTGCAACAAGTAGTAGCAAATAAAAAATCGACTCCTTTTTTAAATGATGCTGTTTTTTGCTTTAACAGCATAACACCTCTTTCCACAGATTACCACATTATTGCAATAATCGCTTTGCATAACCGCCGCCCCGAACACGCAAAATAACCTGCAAAATACTGCTTGGGTAGACCAATCTACTTGGTGGAGATGCCGGGAATTGAACCCGGGTCCAAAAATGTCTAGAACAAACGCCTACAATCATAGTTTATTTTAAGATTTTCGGCCTAATGAATCAAAAACAAACAAAAAGCTCATTAAGCTTAGCCTTAAGTTTTCGTCCTGTGGATCAGGCAGCCCACAAGCTTAACCTACTAATGACGTTTAATCCCTCTAATAGGTATCAAAGGTTAAACGACTTTCCCGAAAAGGGGAAAGAATTTATGCAGCTAATGCAAAAGCCGGAGCTTGTACAGAAGCAGCCTCGTTTGCCATAGCGGCAGCGAGTTTTTTAAGTGGGTTAGCACTTTGTTTGCGCTGGACGGATCTACGGGGAGACAGCGCGATCCCCGGATTGCAGTTTGTCAAAGAGCCATTTCTGTCGAAAGCCTTACATCCCCACAGGCAAAACCATTTCACGCGACAACTTCACTCTACCAATAAATAATATAACAAAATCCCCTAATCGTCAAAACCCCTCTGAACATCACATCTTGTACGTTTTAATTTCTCTACCCACTTTACTCTGCAGCGTCGGCGTTGCGGCCACTATTTTCAATTACCACAGACACTTCCTGCTCCGTCACTTTAGATACATCCTCGATTTGCGGTTCAAATATCAAAATTTCATTTAAAAATCCCCTTGCTTTATATTTTATAAAATCCTCCATTTTGACTCGTGGACTCCCCCATTTCCCAATAACCTTTGCCCCAAAAATATTTACTTCATCAGGTTTTAAGAATACCTCTGCCCCCGATGAAAAAGGGAAATTACTAAAGAAATTGGTGACAACAGCATTGCTTAACAAGGCCGTAGCATCGGATAAATTTATTTGCCCCTTAAAAGATTTCAATATCTCAAAATAATTTTGTAAAATCGCTAGCTGGCAAGCTCTTCCCGCCCTTGCTGAGTAGGTAATATAAAAACGACCACGGACACCTGAATTCATATCCGCTTCAAGCTGACCATAGAAGTGAGAAATTTGCGTATCTAAAAGCAAAAGGACCTGCTGCATGCTTTCTCCAACGGCTTTCGGCAACAAATTCCCAATGTCCTTCACTAAACTTACCATTTCATCCTTCCCGGTATCATTTTCCGCGATAGAAATTACCAGATCTGCCAAAAGTAAACATTCATCAGTATCGGTGTCATCAGATAAACACCCGAGTCTATATTCCAACAAAGTTCCTTGAACATCCTTCAGAACCTTAGGCATTTTGTTTTCTAACACATCTGCTGCCCTGTGCAAAAAATCTGCCTTTGCCATTGCTTCTTCTTGCCCATCAGCTGGTAGTTTAGCCCATATCTGATTTGCCGCATCCCTAAACTTACCCAGCAATTGGGCTAGGGTTTCGTGTAAAAAACTTATCATTTCCTCTCCTGATTGTAATGACGGTGGTGGCGGTATTGTTCCTGGCATATCAATCATTACAGAAAAAATTGGGCAGCATCTACTGCCTGGTTTTAAGTTCTTCCTCGTACATTTTATAATATTTTTCCAGAAGGCTCCTTCTTCCTTCATCCACAAAATCTTTTCTATGATCCAGCTCTTTAAAAGCCTCTTTCATTTTATGTTTGATTGGGCACCAAACCCTTTCCGTTTCTCCGGCAATCTTTTTTGTGTAGGCAATTAACCCATTTGCGTAACTGCAATAGTAACAATTAAATTTATCAACCCAGCTTAAATCAAAAAGTTTGGCTCTTTCATAATTTATAAATTCCTTACGTTTAACCTTTGGAATACCATAAAGAGGAAAGCAAATCGCATGGTAAATACTTACCCCAATATCTAAAATTAAAAGTGGGACAATCATGCCATAAATAAATGGCATAGAGATTACCAACTTAAGAAAACCCGAATATTTCCACTTGCCGTTCAGCCTGGAACTTTGATGTTCAGAAATCATGAAAATATTACTTATTTACTCTTTCCACATATTCACCGGTGTCCGTATTTACACGGATCTTGTCGCCCTCTTTAATAAAAAGTGGCGCACTAACTTTAGCCCCGGTCTCAAGCACAACCTGCTTGGTAGCGCCGGTCGCAGTATCACCACGTTCACCTGGAGGAGCTTCTGTAACAATAAAGTCCATTTTTGGAGGAAGCTGAATGCTTACTGGCAAATTATCCACAAACACGATTGTAACTTCACCACCATCCATCATATACGCGCCTTGATCACCAATCACATCCGCAGGCATGGAAAACTGTTCGTAGTTAACATTATCCATGAAATAATAATCAGTACCATCGGTATACATGTACTGACATTTTTTATATTCCATGTTTGCCTCTTCGATGTTTTCACCTGATTTAAAAGTAACTTCAACCACCTTACCTGACTTAATACTTTTCATTTTAGCGCGTGTAAAAGCAGTGCCCTTTCCAGGGTTAACAAATTGATATCCCACCAAAATGTAGGTGTCGTTGTTGTACTTAATAGCTAAACCTTTTTTAAAATCTGATGTCGTCATGTAAAAATAATTAAAGATCTTGATAAGGAAAGAACAGCACATCCTGGATATTGGCCGTATCGGTCAGTAACATTACTAATCTGTCTACGCCCAGTGCATTGCCACCAGAAGGAGGCATGCCAAAGTTTAATGCACGAATAAACCTTTGGTCAACTTCATAATCATCTTTACCCATTTTTTGACGCTCTTTCCTTTCTGATTCCAGCCTTAAAAGCTGTTCCTCTGGGTCATTTAGCTCTGTAAAAGCATTGCAAAGTTCCATCCCTGCTATATAAACCTCAAATCTCTCAGCATATTTAGGGTCACCTTCACACTTTTTTGATAGCGCCGCCATGCTTGCAGGATATTCATATAAAATCACTGGCTTATCTAGGCCCAGTTTAGGTTCAATCTCATTCATAAAAATAATAAAGAACGCGTCTTCGTAAGTTGCGTTCCTGTCCACGTTGTAGCCCTTTATCTGAGCATAACGCTTCAATTTTGCAGTATCTTCAAAATCTTCATACGGCACGCCGGCGATCTTCAAAAAAGCATCTTTTACCTTCATGCGCGTCCAGCTACCGCTCAAATCTATTTTTCTACCATTAAAATTCAATCTTTCCTGTCCCAAAATTTCTTGTGCCAAAAACTTAATAAGTCTTTCGGTATCATCCATGATCTCTAAATAACTGGCATAAGCTCGATACCATTCCAGCATGGCAAATTCCGGATTATGCAATGAAGAAGATGTTTCTTTATTTCTAAAACTTTTTGCTATTTGAAAAATTTTCTCATAACCACCCACCAATAATTTTTTCATGGCATATTCCGGGGAGGTAATTAAATACATATCATGCCCTGCCTCCTTTTTATTTGGATCTGCAAAAAAGCGTGTTTTAAAAACATCAAGATACGGCTCCATTCCTGGTGACATTACAAGCTCAGGAGTATCCGCTTCCACAAATCCTTCGTTCCAAAAAAACATTCTTATTTTTTTGATTATTTCCATCCTTAAATCCAAAATATCCTTTTTCCGTAGATCAATAATCATCTTTAAAAAATTGGGGTCTTCTTTCCTTATAAAAAATTCCTCCCTGCACTTAGCTAAAATTTGCAATTCTACCAAGCTAAAAGGCTCCTCTGTTTTTCCACTAAAAATCTTCTTCACAAATTTCCCCAAACTACTAATTGCTAATTTCTCATTACTAGTTACATCATGTTTTTCAACCAAGCACTCCACAATATCCCCCACCTCCAAACTACTTATGACTAATTTTTCATTACTAATTACATCGGCTCTACCACTCTCGTCTTGCAAAACAAAACCAGCCTCCAAAACTCCAACCACTCTTCCGACTACCCAGAATTTTTGGCTGAGTTCTTTTTGTTCAAAAGCCGTTTTTGCTTTTAGAATAGAGCTATTTCGACGTGTCCTCGCGGGGTACATAAACAAGTTTTGAACAATTAAGAGTTCTTAACAGTCGACTTTTCATCAACTTTTATACATTTTGAAAGCTTTTCCACACACTCTTTTAATTCGTCAAACCACTGCATTCCCAATGCCTCAATTTT
Organism: uncultured Candidatus Peribacteria bacterium; assembly: GCA_964582265.1. GTDB lineage: Bacteria > Patescibacteriota > Gracilibacteria > UBA1369 > UBA1369 > JBAZYK01. Next base: position 65,081 of record CAZOQT010000002.1, on the reverse strand, counting down.
AATTCTCAAACGATTCCCACTTATTACCCATTTGGAATTATATTCCAGCAAATTCATGATATTCTCTGGCTTAACACGATTAGACATGTGCAGCACGATTTCTTTTCCTTTGCTCAAATAAACATTCTCCGCTTTCACACTCACTAATCCCGCTTTTCTGGCTAAAATTTTAAGCTCAATCACGCGGAACAAATTCAAAACTTCCTTTGGCATCTTACCGTATTCTTCCACCAATTCTTCTTTGATTTCATTAAGATATTCAGCCTTATCCACAGAAGAAAGCTTTTGATAAGCATTGATCTTATCTTTTGCGCTAACAATATAGGAATCAGGAATGTATGATGTCAGCGGCAATTCGATAGAAACTTCTTCCGGTTCTTCATTTCTCATTACTTTACCAGATTTAAGATCATCAACAGCCTTATTGAGCATACGTATAAAATGGCTTACGCCAACCACATTTATAACACCATGCTGCTTCGCGCCCAAAATATCACCCGCGCCACGAATCTCCAAATCCTTCATCGCAATCTGAAAACCACTTCCAAGTTCAGAAGCTTCCACAATAGCCTTCAGACGCTTTTTTGCGCTTAATTTAAGCCTTTGGCCGTGATACAAGAAGTAAGCATACGCCTGAGTTCTACCGCGACCAACGCGCCCACGCAATTGATAAAGCTGCGCCAAGCCAAATTTTTCGGCATTGTTCACAATCAAAGTATTGGCATTTGGCAAATCAATTCCATTTTCAATGATCGTGGAACTAACAAGAACATCAAATTTATGGTCTTTAAAAGCCAAAATTCTTTCTTCCAAATCTCCAGTTCCCAATTTACCATGTGTCACTTCAAAACGAGCTTCTGGCACAAGCGATCTTAATTTTTCCGCAACACCTTCTATTGTCTGAACCCTGTTATGCAAAAAATAAACTTGGCCACCGCGTTGAATTTCACGCAAAATTGCCTCGCGAATCAATCCCTGTGAATAGCGTCTAACTTCCGTAATGATTGGCAAACGACCAGGCGGCGGAGTAGTAATAGTTGAAATATCTCTAAGCTTATTTAAGGCAATATTCAAAGTTCTTGGGATTGGAGTAGCAGTTAAAGTCAAAACATCCACCTCTGTTTTCATCTGCTTTAAGACCTCTTTTTGTTTAACACCAAAGCGTTGTTCTTCATCTACCACAATTAGTCCCAAATTTTTAAACTTAATATCTGGCTGTAGTAAGCGGTGCGTACCAATTACAATATCCACCTCTCCGCGCTCAATTTTTTTCAAAATCTGTTTCTGCTCACTAGCGGATCTAAAACGACTCAGCATTTCCACCCGCACATCAAAGTCTTCTAATCTACGTTTAAATGCACGATAATGCTGATCTGCCAAAATCGTAATTGGAGAAATAAGTGCAACTTGTTTGCCACTTCTTACAGCTTTGAAGGCAGCACGCATAGCCACTTCTGTTTTACCAAAACCCACATCTCCGCACACCAACCTATCCATGGGCGCCGCTCTTTCCATATCGGCCTTAACATCTGCAATTGCTTTTAACTGACCTGGAGTTTCTTCATAAGGAAAGCCCTCCTCAAACTGCTTTTGTAAATCATCATCTTTTTTGTACGCAAAGCCCTTTGCCCCCTTTCTTTCTGCGTACAAAGCCAAAAGTTCCTTAGCAATTACTTCTGTTTCTTTTTGAACTTTACGTGTGATTGTATTCCATTCCGCTGAACCAAGACGGGTTAAATGTGGAGGAGCTTCATCTGCGCCAATATACTTATTAACCTTATCCGCTTGATCAATCGGAACAAATAATTTGTCATTTTCGGCATATCCAAGCTTTAAATACTCACGGGTAATTTCATCAATTGTTCTCTTTTCCAACCCCAAAAACTTGGCAATACCATGGTCTGAATGAACCACAAAATCATTCAGTTTCAAACTAGTTAAGAAGTCTAAATAGACTTTCTGATTAAAATATTTTTTCTTTTCTTCCTTTAAAGAAGATACTTCCTTGTCAGAAATAACGGCTAACCTAAGCTCAGGATTCTGAAAAGCATGAGGAAAAATCGCCTCTTTTTCTGTCTCAATCAAATAAATATTACTCGCGTCACCAACTTTATTGAAATTAGTTGTATAAGGAATTTTATACTCGGCAAAAATGCCTTCTAGTTCAGAAGGATCCTTGGTAAAAATTAGCACTTTCCACCCATCTCGATGCTTTTCTCTAAGATCATTAGCCAAATCATAAGCACCTCTGTACTTTAAAACTGACAAATAGTGTAAATGCTGATGATTTTCATCATCCTCATTAAAACTTACAAAAGCTAGGGAATGAATCCTCCCATACAGATCATCAAAAATATTATTCCAAGCGTCATAAAACTGATCAATTACATCTAATTCATCCTCCACAATCAACGTATCATGTTTAAAATAATCACTGATTGTCTTGAAATTGGATCCAAATTTTAATGGATAAATCTCCAAACACTTAAGGTCTTCAACCTTTTCTTTACTGGCAGGATCGTACGAATAAATTTTCTCAATTTCATCAAACCCCATCTCTATTCTTACGGGCAAATCGCTATTAACTGGGAAAATAGAAATTACATCGCCGGTACGGACATAGGTCCCCTTTTGCAGATTTTCCTGATCTGTCACCTCGTACCCCTTGTCAATGATCATCTCAAAGAAATTCATAGCACTAAGCCCCTGCTTAGCCTCAATCTCAATAATATTATTTTTTATCTCTTCCGAGTCCGGCACGTTACTCAACAAGTTTATGTATGGAACAACAATCACCTTCCTTTTTGAGTCGCTAAGCCTGGCCAAAAACTCCAGAATCCTCAACCTGTTTTCCTTTTCAACAGCCTTAACCTTACTTGAATCCGGAGGCAATAAATCAAATGAATAAACCTTAAAATCAGTCCATAACTTTAAAGACCTGGTTACATTTTCAAGCTCAGAGTGATCATTCACCAGCCAAACAACTGTTTTAATTTTAGAAATTTCCCTGGTAACATCCGCAAAAGAAAAAACTTTAGAAGAATAGTTTCCAGCCCCAGAAAGCGTCGCATTTTTACGGCTACGCAAAAGGTCCAAAACTCTATTATTTTGGACCGTAGGAAAAGAAGCAATTAAATTTTGTATATGCATAAAAGTGTTATCCTCTTTCAAACCAACCTTAAACCTTTAACGGCATGATGATATAGATATAGTCCTGATTATTTGTTGGCTTTATTACAGCCGGGGATAGCTTATCATCAAGCTCCAGTACTATTTTTTCCGATTGGATGAAGTTCAATACATCCAACAAATACTGAGCGTTTACCGCAATTTTATTATTTTCACCTTCCATTTTTACAGTTATTTCTGCTTTTTCTTCACCTACCTTGGTTTCGTCAGTAGAAACCAGTAACTTTCCATCATTAGTTGCGGAAACTTTAATGCTGTTATTGTTTTCCTTAGCAAAAAGGCTAACACGCTTTACCACTAACGACAAATCTTCAGTTCCAACCTCAACCTTGGTCTTGCTTGTTTTTGGAATAATCTTCTCATAATCAGGAAACTTCCCTTCAATCAGCCTGGACATAAGTTCAATATTGGAAATAGTGAACATTACCTGATTCTTAGAAACAGCTATTTCAACCTCTTTTTCTTGTGTTTTAGAAAGAATTTTTCCAAGTTCAGAAATAGTTCTGGCCGGTATTACACATTGCAGTGAAATGTTTGTCTTTTCTCCTAAAACAATTTTCCTCTCTGCTAAGCGGTAACTATCTGTTGATACAATCTTAACTGCATCTTTATCAACGTGGAACAAAACACCAGAAAGAACCGGTCTTGAGGTGTTACTGGAGGCCGCAAATACAGTTTGCATAATCGCGCTATCCAGATCTTTTGTAGAAACCTTGATAATATTTTCCTTGGTAACTTTTGGAATATTCGGAAACTCATCCGCGCTAATTCCCTTCATTTTTGTCTGTGAAGACTCGGATTTAATATTCACAGTATTGCCTTCAGAAACAGCTATTTCAACATTTGCATCCTTAAGCAAAGAAATATAACTGGTCAATAATTTGGCTGGAACAGTAATGGATCCTTCCGCTCTAACATCAGCAGGAATAAAGTACTGAATGGCAATTTCCAGGTTTGTTGCTGAAAAAAACAATTTTTTATCTTCGGCTTTCAATAAAATATTATTTAAAACCGGTAATGTGCTGTTTGGAGTAATGGCTTTATTTACAATATTAAGAGCCTCCTCTAAATCGGCCTGCGTACAGAAAAGTTTCATGGCGGAATTTATGAATATTTACTTTGACTCACCAATTATAGCGTTATTTTTCTCCCTGACAATATTTTTTTAAATGTTCAAAACCAAAATCCCCTCTAACTAGTATTTAATAATTATTAATATATTTTGATTAGTCAAAGTAATACCCCCTTGTTTTTTTAGTCATTAAGTGTTGTTATATGTTTAAAACTTTTATATAAAAACAAGGTATTTAAGTGAGCTTAATAAGGCCATTTGTAGACATATAGTAAGTTTCTAGTTTTGAACAATAACCAAAACATGTTCAAAACTTTTGCATAACTTGTCTAAAAAAAATGTATATGTGCTATATTAAGCCATGTCGAAATTTTGAAGGGTTTATAGTCACTAAAAACTAACATTTTTCACCCCAAAATTGTTCAAGTTTTTAAACAACTTAAAAAGTTTCAACATTCGTATTTTTTAGATTTGAACTAGTCATATTTGTTTTTTATGATCTATCTTGATTACGCGGCAGCAACCCCGCTCGAAAAAAAAGTTTTAGAAAAAATGCTTCCTTTTTTGGATAGAGATTTTGCAAACCCTTCCAGTATTTATCAATTTGCTCAAAATAGTAGAGGCGCAGTCGATAAAGCCAGGGGAGAAGTCGCAAAAATTTTACACTGCGCAGCTGATGAAGTCTTTTTTACAGGGAGCGGAACGGAAGCAAACAATTGGGCTGTTTTTGGAGTATCAAACGCAACTTCAAAAAAACATATAATAACAACTCAGATCGAGCATCATTCAATTTTACATCCTATTAATGAATTGCAGAGGCGTGGTTATGATGTAACTTTTTTGAAAGTGGATAAACAGGGGCGAATAAATTTACAGGAACTGGAAAAAGCAATAACACCGGAAACTTTTTTGGTAAGCGTAATGTACGGTCAAAACGAAATCGGTACACTGGAAAATATTGAAGAAATAGGGAAAATAACTAATAAACACGGTGTTGTTTTTCACACAGATGCTTGTCAGGCCGCAGGTTTTGAAAATTTAAACGTTGAAGATCTGAAAGTTGATATGATGACTTTGAATGGTGGAAAAATTTATGGTCCAAAAGGCGTGGGATGCTTATTTATTAAAAAAGGAACAAAGATTACTCCATTACTATATGGAGGAGGACAAGAACACAGGCTAAGAGGAGGCACGGAAAACGTGGCTGGAATTGTTGGTTTTGCAGAAGCGCTTAAATTGGCAGAAGCCCATAAGGATAAGGAAAAAAACAGGATAAAAGGCTTAAAAGATGAACTTATTGCGAGCATTTCCAAGATTCCGCATGCCCATTTAAACGGAGATCCAGATCATAGGCTCGCCAACAACGTAAATTTTTCTTTTGAAGGTGTTGATGGAGAGTCTCTATTGTTTAGGTTGGATTTAGAGGGGATTTGTGCTTCCACCGGCTCAGCCTGCACCGCCGGCACCCTGGAACCATCGCATGTTCTACTTGGGATTGGTTTGCCAACCAAACTGGCCAAAGGCAGTCTTCGCCTTACCCTTGGTAAGCATACAACCAAAGAAGAAATCCAAACCGTACTGCAAAAACTCCCTAAAATAATTGCCGACCTAAGAGACACTAAGGGGGATTTCTCTATCCAAACCTAACAGCCCTGTGTTACAATTTGCCCCGGACTTTTGTTAAACCCAAAAATTATGCCAAGTGAACTTATTGATATAATTATTATTGCAGGAGGATTGATTACCGGAGCACTCGTTGGGCTTTACCTAATCAAACCAAAAAAAACTGAAGACCTTGCGACTGTTCAGAAAAAAAGCGAGGAGCTTTTAAATAAATCTTTACAGGAGGCCGAAGCTGTACGCAAAAAAGCTGAAATGGAAGTCGAAAACATGAAGCACAAAGGTAGAGAGTACGAAGAAAAAATCAAGGTTCAATCCGAAAAAATAGAAAAATTGATTTTATCTAAAGAGGAGCAATTAAAAACCAAAGAACAAAAAAATGCTGATATTAAAATGGTTTTAGACCAGGAAAATCAGTTGATTAAAGCGCTGGAAGAAAAGAACAAAATCATGGAAAAAGAAATGACATTAAAGTTGGCGCAAAAAACAGGGACCAATATAGAGGATGTAAAAAACGATCTTTTAAATGAACTTGATCGTGATTTGGAATTGCAGAGAGAAGACCGTCTGCACAAGTACGAAGAGTACCTTAAAGAAGATAAGGAACGTTTAGCAAAAAATCTTATTACCCAGGTTATTCAAAGATATTCCGCCCCTACCTCGGTGGAAAAAAAGAGTTCAACCTTAACCGTGCCTCGTGATGATATCAAAGGGCGTTTACTTGGTAATAAAGCCGAAAATATACTCCTTTTAGAAGAATTAACAGGCGTAGATATAATCTTCAATGACGCTCCGGACTCAATTATTGTCTCTTGTTTTGATTTAGTAAAAAGGCATATAGCCCGTGAAACTTTGGTCAAATTAATGAAAGAAAGAATTATAACGCCCGATAAAGTTCGCCAAAAATTAAAGGAAGCGGAACAAGATACGGATCGTACATTGATTCAAATTGGCCGCGATACAGTTAGAATGTTGGGATTAGAAAAAAGGAACTTCCCTCCAGATTTTATGAAGATAGTTGGGCGTCTTAAATTCCGCACCAGCTACGGACAAAGTATTATTAAGCACTCTTTTGAAGTCGGCTACTTTACACTTATGCTTGGTGGAGAATTGGGTGTTAATATGATGGATTGTAAAATTGGCGGCTTTTTTCACGATTTAGGAAAAGCAATTGATCAGGAAGTTGGTGGCTCTCATGATGTTCTGACTAAAGAGATCATGGAAAAATATGGGTTTTCTGATGACGAAATCCATGCTGCATGGGCACATCATGATGCTGTTCCTCAACACACCGCAGAGGCCATGCTTGTAAAAGCCGGAGACGCCATTTCTGCCGGTCGTCCGGGAGCTCGCCAGGAATCTTTAGAAAAATATATCGAGAGGATACAAGCAATTGAATCAATTTCCACTTCCTATGAAGGTGTAAGTAAAGCTTTTGCGATTTCCGCAGGGCGTGAAGTTCGCGTTTTGGTTGAACCTCAAAGGTTAAAAGATGAAGATCTACCTTACCTTGCTCAAAACATCGCGGAAGAAATTCAGGGAAACGTTGCTTATCCAGGCAAAATTAAGGTAAACATTATTCGTCGCACAAAAAATGTTGATTACGCCAAGTCAAAGGACGGATCCGTTGTTTTACCAAAGCCAAAAAGTAGACAATCAAGTAATAGCAATTAACTCGAATTTTTACAAAAAATTACTAATTAATTTTTAATTATAGATGTACGATATCGCGATTATTGGCTGTGGTCCTGCTGGATTAATGGCAGCGGTTTATACCTCAAGAGCTCAGCTTAAAACCGTGATTTTTGGCGACTATAAAAAAGGCAGTCTTTACAGGTCACATACCATTGCAAATTATTTTGGCTTCCCGGAATCAATAACGGGGCCAGAATTGGTTATGAAAGGTGTCGATCACGCAAAAAAATTTGGCACGGAACTGATTGAACACGAAATTGTGGACATCCGGTTAAACCCAGATGGTACATTTACACTAAAATCTGATCAGCAAATCGAATTTCAAAGCAAAACGGTAATTATTGCCACAGGTCAAAGTTACGCGTTATCTGGCATTAAAAACGAACTGGAGCTAACTGGTAAAGGCGTATCGTATTGTGTGGTTTGCGATGGGTTTTTCTTCCGGAATAAAAAATTGGTAGTGGTTGGCAATGGCAATTACGCCGCAGAAGAAGCTTTACAGCTGCTAAACTATACCAAAGAAATCACCGTGTTAAGTCATGGAAAAGACTTCGTTTTTTCCCCAGAAATGCAAAAAGAAATATCAACTTCTGGCATACAACTGCAAAAGACCGTACGCATTAAGGAAATTACAGATTCCACCGGCAACGCAACGCCACAAAAGGCCGAAAAAATCATTTTTACAGACGGATCCGAGCTAATCACTGAAGGTGTTTTTATGGCGGTCGGAGTGGCCGGCGCTACAGCCTTTGCTAAAAAACTGGGGCTGGAGATGAACAATAATTACATCAAAGTGGATTTTGACGGCAAAACAAACATACCTGGCTTATTCGCGGCTGGTGATTGTACAGGTAGTCCGGCACAGATCGCGTCCAGCGTTGGCAACGGTTGTAATGCAGCCCTAAGTGCGATAAAATTACTAAGAGGATCAAAGGTCTACATCCAATACAATTAATTTTAAAATATGTTTGGATTTGGTAAGAAAAAGGACAAAGACTTGGGTAAAAAGAAATCTAAGTTAGACAAGTTGGTCATGGGAGCAATAGTCGGAGGCGCAATAGGTTCTGTAATTGGTATGAGTATTGCCCCAAAGAAAGGCGCAGAAACCCGTGAGTTTTTGGCTCAAAAAAAGAAGGGCCTTTTAGGCAGTATTAAAGATCGCATTTTTCGCAGAGGAATTAAAAAAAGGCAGGTCGAAATGAACGAGAAAGACTTTCGCAAGATTCCAAACGAAATGGATCACAACAATTAAACGCGATAGTTAATTTACTAACTTTTTTGAGCTGGTTTTGTAGCTGGCGATGGCTGTACAGTTGGCTTGGAAGTGCCAGCATTAGTACCGCTTCCCGCTTCTGGCTTAGTGCCAGAGGTCCCGGCAGGGGCAGTGCCGCTATCAGTAGCGTCGGGTACTGGAGCTGCGTTAGGATCTACCTTTGGCATTGGCGTATACTTGCTAAAGATTTTTTCTATTTTAGCCTGTCCATCCTTGGTGATTGTACGATACCAGGTATAATCCATTCCCCCTCCATGTGGCCCATCTAGCGCAACTTTTCGGCCATCACTGGTCCCGTACAATTTAAAATATGCTCGTGAGCCTTCACTGTACGACTGAATCAAAATATTTGCGCCAGTGTCATTCAAAAAGCGCAAATCTTTATTACCAGGATAAATTGTAGCATCAATACCGTCCCCCAAGACTTGGGCATAATAAGTTATTTTCCATGTATGGGGCCAGCGTTCAACAATGGGTACTCCCGCATATAGTAAGGCACGGTAAAGCGTGGTTGAAACCTGGCAAATACCTCCGCCATACTCAACAACCGCCTTGTTTCCCTTGATTACTTTTTCCGGAAAGAACCCTGTCGATCCATCAACCGGTCCCAGATATTCATTGAAAGAAAAAACTTCACCCGGTTTTACAACCAGGCCATTAAATTTCTTGATGCCTACATTAATGTTGCGGATACGGTTTGTGGGCGAGCCGTAGTATGTTGTATAGCCGGTCGCGATTATTTCTTTAATCCCCATAGCCTGTATGTCCGCCGCAATTTCAACCTTTGCTTTTTCTTCGTATACGGGCAAGCTTACATTTTTAATACCGGTATTTAACGCAAGATTCATACTCGCGACTAGTTTTGCGGATTGGACACTTAACCCATTTTCGCCGCGACCATCAATCACAATTTCTGCTTTGTCATTTTTATAGATTTTTACGTCTTCGGTAAGTTTGTTTACTGACGCGACAATATTTTTAGATAAAAATGGCCATATTTGTTGATTTATGAAAACAATCCTGGGGCTTGTCTTAAGTCTAAAATCATCATTTTCGCCAACACTTTCATGGCCTAAAATTACCGGAATGGACCACCCAAATTTTTTAAATTCCAAAACTTTTTCATCGGTATATGTAATTGCATCTGTGTGTAATTTTGGATCTATTTTCCAGCGATGCCCATCGTACAAAAGATACATCGGGCTGGAAATTGCCTGCTGAAAGCGGTCTTTTGCCTGAGCAAGATGCCCTGTAGCAATGCTCGCAACTTCGGGAATGGTATTAAGTTCAATTGGGTCGTTTTTTAAATTTTTAACGTTATTATCTAGTGCCCTAAGAAGTTCTGGACGATCTATAATTGTACCATTTACTTCTGGTTCAATTTGCAGTGTTTTGTTTTTATAAACAAATCTAGCATTTTTTGCCCGCAAATTTTGAATTTCCAACTTTTGTTCAAGAGCTTTTATGGCCTTTTCTCCATCAATAGCATAAGCCAATGCAAAATGTTTAGCCTTTATTAAGCCAAGCACTAAAGACAAAGTTTTTGATGCCGAAAAATGATAAGTCGGTAAGTTATTTATTACCCGTTGATTGCTGTATGTTATTCCCAACTCTTTTGGCGTCAAGGTGACTTCTTTGTTAGCCAGTTTAAAAGTAATAGGGGTATCAACAAATGCGTCCGTTTTTTGCGTTAATAACATCAAAGCCTCATTACTTTTTACGTATCCTAATTCTACCGGCCCTGCATATACACGAGGATAAATTCTTTGATCCGAAGCCAGATCAACCACTACTAAAATCGCCGTCACGGCAATAATTCCAGCTAAATATGCGCCACTCGTTTTTAATATTTTTTTTCGGTCTTTAAGAGAATTTTTGAAGGTATTCCAGTCAAATTTTCCCGGGTTGTTTTTAGATGAGGTCATTATAAGATTTAGATTCGACTCTTATTATAACAGAAAATATTTACAAAACATTACACTAAGGAAGTTCTTTCATCATACGCATTGCATCTTCATTTTCTGGGAACATTGCCATTATTTCTCCTAAAATATGCTTAGACTCAGCTAACAATCCCTGTTCCTGGTAAAACTGCGCCATCGTTAAAAGATAGTCCAGGTTCTTTGGATCCATTTCCAGAGCTTTTTGAAAATGAACCAATGCTTTATCGGTTTCATTCATGGCATGCAAAATTTTCCCCAGACTAAAATATCTGCCGGCGCGCCCTTGATCGAGTTCAATCGCTTTTTCATATGCAGATTTTGCCTCCGCTAATTGTTGTTGATGATACAGGGTAAGCCCCAAATTGCTGTGATAAGAAGGTTCATCCCCTTTTGCCGAAGTTAATTTCCTGAATATCATTTCCGCTTTCTTAAATTGGCCCTCTTTAATATAAATAAGCCCCAATTTGTTATAAGCTTCCAAGCTGCTGGGATCCAGCGCTAAGCTTTGAATTAACAACTTTTCTGTATTTAATAAATCACCTTTTTCCAAATGGGCTTCAGCTCTCTTAAAAAGTGATTTTCCTTTTATTGCATCTTTTGGATTTATAGATTCCGGCGCGGGAATCAATTCTTGCGCCGTTACCTCATGTTTTTCCTCCGCTAAGTGATGAAAAAGATGATAAAAAACACGCTTCCGCTTGCCATAAATTTGACCGGGGCCAATCCCCTTTTCCGTCATCTTATATCGACGTAAAAATATCAGCACTAAAACAGCAATCCCCGCAATTAATAAGAGTATTTTCATAAGGCAAGCATTAGGTTTTCCAGAGCTAAACGGGCGTTAATGTTTTTTTGCAGCAGATCATATGTTTTTTGCAAATCACTGATCAATTTAATCCTTTTTTGCGCAAGTTTTTCATCCAATTTGCTCTGGGCGGAAATATTTAATAATTCTTGGCGAACAACAGCTAAAAAGATCTGAAAAAAATCTTCAATTCTTTGATCGTCCTTGGTCATTGTAGCTACATATAAAAATCTTTCAACCAGGTCGTCTCTATTCAATAACAAAATCATTTCTTCGTACATATTTTTATAGGATTGAAACATCTCCTCGTTTTCCAGCAGCTGGATCGCTTTTCCTGGCTTTCCAAGAGACAGCGCAAGTAAAGTCTCTAATTCCTGTCCTGATTTTTCCGGATATCTTAGTTTAAGAAAATCAACCAACTCATCTTTATGCAAATTGCGGAATTTAAGAAGTCTAACTCTAGAAATTATAGTCGCCAAAAGCGCTTTTAAATTGCTGGTTGTAAGAAGAAAAACAACATTGGGAGGGGGATCTTCTAGAGTTTTAAGCAGTGCGTTAGAAGCTTCTGTAGTCAGTCTTTCAATGTTTTGAATCAGCACGATTTTATATCGGCTTTGCGTTGTTGTATTAAGGCGGACCAATAATTCTCTGATCTGCTCAATTTTAAGTGAGTTGCCATCATCAAAAAATTCAATCGTGTCAGCATGGTAGCCTTTTTCTATATGTTGGCAGGTTTGGCAAAGATGACAAAAATTATTTTCGCACTGCAGAATCTTGCCAATCGTTTTAGCAATTGCAAACTTGCCAATTTGCTTTGGGCCGGCTAACAAATAGGCATGAGCCAGGTTGTTTTGGGCTAAATCAAGCTCTAATTCCGAGAGCTGTTTTTTATGACCAATAATTTTCCATTCGTAATGTAAATCCATTTTAAAATAATTAATCTCCTATTTTTGCCAAAGTCTATCCTGTCTTACCAGACTTTCTTTTGCCTCTTCCGGATGCAACATTAAAGCCGCAATCAACTTTTCCAGACGCACATTATTCTGGGATCCTTTCACCAGCATAATATCATCTTTTTGCAAAAAAGTTTTTAAAAAATGAGCAGCCTCTTCAACTGTTTTAAAGTGCCTTATAGCATCAGTCGACGGGTTTAATAATAGCCCATTTCGCGCAGCTTCATCAAAAACCCATTCCGCTTGTTCTCCCACAGTAAACAAAAAATGCACCAACAAAGCTGCCTCTTTGCCCAACTCTCGATGATATTTTTCCGCAGATTGCCCTAACTCGTTCATGCTACCAAGCACCGCAATTTTACGCTTTCCCGGGAAATCAGACAAAACCCGCAAAGCCTCCTTGGTGGCCTCGGGCGAAGCATTATACGAGCTATCGATTATCGTGGAGTCATTCACTCCTTCAATTAAATTCATTCTGCCCGGTGGCAGCTTATAGTTTTGTAGCGCCTCACACGCTTCTTGCAATGTAAAACCCTGGGTTAGTGCCACGGCAATCGCCGGCAAAATTACATAAATTTGAAACCTGCCTGGTAAATTAAACTCACAAATCTGCACAGCCTCTTTGTAAGATATCGTGAATCTGATGCCTATATTTGTACTTTCCAGCGTAATGACTTTCAATTCAGCCACCTCCGAAAAACCATAAAATAATTTTTTACATTCCAATTTGTTATACAGGGACACAATCATCGGATCATCCGCGTTTAAGATCGCATAGCCCTTTTGTGGTAGTTGGTTAACCAGCTTCACCTTTTCCAAAAAAATATCATCCAGATCTTTAAACTGCCCTGGGGCTAAATGAACAGGTTTAATCGCAGTCATTACGCCAATTTGGGGATTGACCAACTTTAGCAGTAAGTCCATATCCCCTGGTTTATCCACCCCCATTTCTAAAACCATCATTTGTAAATGTCGCCCGCCAAAAAAAGCTTTCCCCACACTAGCCAAAAGAATTTTAGCCCAATCAACCATGGAAGAAAAACCGGAGGGCTGCTCTAAAATAGCCAGGGGTAGGCCAAATTCCGTATTAAAACTTTTTTCATTTCGCAAGATGTTGTAACGTGTTTTAAGTATGGTATAAATTGCATCCTTTGTACTGGTTTTGCCAACTGAACCAGTAACGCCTATAATAAACGGGCGCAATCTTTTTACGCGCACACGCGTCAAAAAAAATAAGATCCCAAAGACTGTCTGTTTGAAGAATTTTTTCATAGGTTCATTGTCGCTTAGGCGCAAATTGCCTGCTTCTAACAGGCCAAAAGATAGCAAATTTAAGCCAAAAGGGCAAGTTTAAGCAGGCAAAGCCTCCCCTCAAAAATCAACAAATTAACAAAACCCAATATGCAAAAAAAATCGGCACAAACATCAAAAAATATTTTCATCGCAAGTGCGATTTTAACGGCTCTCTTTTTGTCTGGTTGTTCTACTCAGGACTCACCTGTTAACACTCAAACAACCGGCCAGAATAATGCTGTTAATACCCAAAACTCATCAGAGATTCAAAAGTCACTTTCTCCAGAGGCCTCTCCTCAAATTCAAACTACTATTCTTAAATATTCACCTGACATGATCAAACAACGTCCACAACTTTTCCCTCCTCAGAAAGGCGACACAATCGCGATAATCGATACCGATTTCGGCACAATGAAAATGAAACTTTTTGTAAAGCAAGTGCCTGAACTCACCAAAAATTTTATTGAACTTGCTAAGGCTAAGAAATACACCAATGTGCCTTTTCATCGCGTGGTTAAGGATTTTATGATTCAAACTGGCGATTTTACCAACGGTAACGGAACAGGCGGCTACAGCTACAAGGGATTGGGAAACGATCTTCCTAACGAGATTGTAAAAGAAATCGTGCACCTTTACGGTACTGTTTCCATGGCCAAAACAATGGCTCCGGTTTCTATTGGTAGCCAATTTTTTATTGTCACAAACAAGCAGGGCACATCTTTTTTGGATGGGAAATATTCCCCAATTGGCCAGGTTTATGAAGGCATGGAAGTGGCTGAGGCTATTCAAAATCTGGAAGTCGAAGGCACCGAGCACCCAAGCCAAATTGTTAATGTTAAATCAATTACAATAACCAAGTTCGAGTCAGCCACAGAAGAAAAATAATTCAAAATTCATGTTCAAAGAGGTTCACCTTAATATTTTTGGCCGCGTCCAGGGTGTATTCTATCGCGCAGAGGCGCAGGAAAAAGCGCAGGAGCTTGGCTTAAAAGGCTGGGTCAAAAACCTCCCGGATGGCTCTGTGGAGGCGCTTGCGCAGGGGCCAGAGGACTCTTTGCGTGAGTTTATTGAGTGGTGCAAAAAAGGTCCGGCTCAAGCCAACGTTACAAATATAGAAGTAGAGTTTACGACTCTACCGATTAAAATTTACGAGGATTTTAATATTGGATAATTACGATACAAAAAAAGCTGCAGTTTTACCGCAGCTTTTTATTTACATTAATCGTTCTTTTCCTCCGACAACTACTGATTAGCTCTTCGCAATCTCCAAATATTTGTTGAATACTTCTGGATTGTTAACAGCAAGTTCAGCCAAGATTTTTCTATCAACCTTGATTTTTGCTTTTAGTAAAGCGCTCATCAAACGGCTATAAGTAACTCCTGCTTCACGGCACGCAGCGTTGATACGTGTAATCCAAAGTGAGCGGAAATCACGACGACGGAGTTTGCGGCCTTTGTAACTGTTTTGTCCAGCTTTGTGTGTGGCATTTTTTGCCCATTTTACTGTGCGGGTTGCAAGGTTCTTGTAACCTTTTGTGCCCTTAAGTAACCTTTTATGTCGGCGATGAGATGCAACGCCACGTTTAATACGAGTCATGACTAATTTTTATAAAGATTTAAATTATGCGTAAGGAAGAAGTCTCTTGAAGTTCCTGGTTGCTCTTAAGGTCAAAGGTTTACCATCCTTAAAAGCCTTCTTTTGGCGTTTTGATTTGTTTGTAAGCAAATGTTTTTTTGCTGATTTTTGAAAACTCAGCTTACCTTTTGCACTTATTTTAACGCGCTTTTTGCTCGCGCTGTGTGATTTAAGTTTCATGTTTTTTAGTTATTTAAGTGGAGTTAAAACCATAAACATAGAATTTCCTTGTCTCTTTGGCTGCTCTTCTACCTGTGCTACTTCCTTTAAGTTCTCTATAAAATACACCAGTTTTTCTTTACCAAGTTCAGCATGAGACGCTTCTCTGCCCTTAAAAATAAGGGTCACTTTAACGCTATTCCTGTCCTCCAGAAAGCCACGCGCTTGGCGTACTTTGGTGTCCAGATCGTGCTTATCTATACGCAGACTCAGGCGGAGACCTTTCATTTCGGCCTGTTTCTGCATTCTTTTATGTTTTTGCTCGATCTTTCGTTGTCGATATTGGTACTTTCCAAAGTCCAATATCTTGCACACAGGGGGGTTAGCTTGAGGTGCAACCTCAACCAGATCAAGTCCACTTTCCGCCGCAAGTTGCAAGGCTTCTTCCAGAGTTTTAAGCCCCAACTGGTTGTCCGCCTCATCAATAAGACGAACATTAGGAACGCGAATTTGCCTGTTTATGCGAAGATTTTTACTAATACTTTAGAAATTAATATCTAAAAATGCGCTAGAAGGCTTGTGGATAATAAACAAAATAGGCTTTCAAGTCAACATAAACTAGACAAGAAAGCAAAAAAACTTATAATAAAGCCACTTTGATCATTCTTTACAAATGAAAAAAGGCAGCAGAGGCTCCAATTTAGAGCTTCTAACAGTTATTGGATCGACTGGCTCTTTGGGCCAGCAAACGTTGGATATTGTTCGTGCAAATCCAAGTCGTTTTAAAATTTTTGCACTCGCAGCAAACACAAATGTCGACCTTTTAATTAAGCAAATTAAGGAATTTAAGCCACAGTTCGTGGCTGTTTTTGATAGCGCAGCTGCAAAAAAGATACGCGCATTACTCCCCTCCACCTCACAAACGGAGGTTTTGTCCGGGGCTGGTGGGGTCGAAGCAATTGCAGGTAACCCCAAAGTACACAAGGTAGTATTTGTGAGTAGCGGATTATCTTCCCTTTCAGCCTTAATCAAAGCGATTAAAACTCACAAAAAAATTGCACTTGGCACCAAGGAACTTATTGTCGCCGAAGGAAAAAAAATCATGACGCTTGCCCACAAAAATAAAGTTCAAATTATCCCAATCGATTCCGAACATTCCGCCATATTTCAATGTTTGCAGGGTGAAGACCCAAAAAATATAAAAAAAATTATATTAACTTGTTCTGGCGGCCCATTTTATGGAAAGTCAAAGGCAGAGCTTGAAAATGTCACCCCAGATCAGGCGCTTAATCATCCCACTTGGAAAATGGGAGCAAAAATCAGCATAGATTCTGCAACCCTCATGAATAAAGGTTTCGAAAAAATAGAAGCCATGCATTTATTTAATTTAAATCAAAATCAGGTCGAGATATTGATCCATCCCGAAAGTATTGTCCACTCTTTTGTGGTGTTTAAAGATGGCGGCATTAAGGCCCAAATGGCCGCTTCAGACATGCGGCTGCCAATCAGTTATGCGTTAAGTTATCCCGAACGGTTATCGAATAATTGGGCACATTTAGATTTTGAACAGTTAACTGGCCTTAGATTTTCAAAGCCGGATTTGTCTGTTTTAAAGGGGCCGGAATTGGTTCTTAAATTTGCTCAGCGAGGGCCTTTAGCAGCAAAAAAATTAATCACAGCTAACGAGAAAGCTATCCAAAAATTTCTTAATAATAAAATTAAATTTTTAGAAATTTACGATGAAATTATTATTGCTCAAAAATAGCGTTTGTTACCTGTTGAGCCAACTCGCGGGCGATCTCTCCAGATTTGCCGGCATAATTAGGGTCAGCCTCCAAGCCTTCTATCCGGGATCTTAGTGTTACCAAGTCATCCATTATTTCCAGGAGATCTTCTAAATTTAAATCTTCACCATGCCCATTGAGTTCATTTATAAAAGTTCGCATATTTCTGATTTCAGCACAACGCGGAGTGACTTGATGAGGATTCCTACAGAGTTCCTTGGCCTCCAGAGTTATCAGCCTTTCATTTAGTTCACAAGCCTCATTTTTTGCGACCGTCTTATAAAAATCCAAGTCCTCCTGTCCAACGTTAAGTTCTTCCATGCAAATTAATTTAGTTAACATATGAAACTTCAAGTAAATGCCATTATCTTAGCCGCAGGTAGCTCAGCTCGCTACGGGAAAAATAAACTTTTTTTGCCTGTGCTTGGCCATCCCCTTTTATACCATTCCATTTTGGCCATCCACGACCATCCTGAAATTTCTCAAATATTTATAGTGTCAAATTTTTTAAATTTCAAGGCCATCAATAAGTTGCTTAAAAAAAGCCATTTCCCAAAGGTTAGTAGATTATTGATCGGCGGCAAAACCCGTCAAGCTTCCATGTTGAAAGGCCTGAAAGCCCTCTCGTCTAACCAAAATCGCCACAAAACACCATCTCCGGAAGATTTGATTTTAATTCACAATGCGGCGAATCCTCTTGTTACAGAAGCGGAAATTTCTGCCACCATCAGGGCTGCTCAAAAACATGGAGCGGCAATTTGTGGCCATAAAATTTCCGATACGGTTAAAGAAGTTAAAAATGATTTTATCATTAAAACTCACAATCGTGATAATTTAAGAGCCGCCCAAACACCCCAGGTTTTTAAATACGGCATCCTTACAATGGCAGTAAATAAGGCAAAGAAAGAGCGGCTAACTTTTACGGATGAAGCCAGTCTGATCGAAAATTTATTAAAAGATAAAAAATTCCAGAATCAAAAACCAGTCAAAATAAAATTTATTCAGGCCTCTGCTAATAATTTTAAAATTACTGTCCCCGCGGATTATGATAAGCTTAAAGCCATAATTGGCGATGCTCCAAAAGATTATTTAGTTGGTATCGGCCAGGATAGTCATGAATTCGATACAACCCCGGAAGAAAAAAATCACGGTTTAATTTTGGGCGGCGTTAAAATTAAAAACACGCCAAAACTAAATGCCGACTCGGACGGCGACGTGATTATCCATGCTCTTTGTAATGCCATTTTACAAGCACTTGGCGAAAAGTCTTTAGGCTACTTTGCTACGCCGCTTTTTAAAGAAAAAAACATTAAAGATAGCAAAATTTACCTGCAAAATGCCCTTAAAAAAATGCAACAAAAAGGTTTTTTCCTAAATAATATTGGGCTTATGGTTGAAGGTAGAAGACCCAAAATGGACGCCTTAAGCCCCCAAATAAAAAATTCCCTCGCTAAAATTACCGGGATTGATCCCACGCGCATAGGCCTAACCGCCACGACCGGCAAAAATCTTACCGCCTTTGGAAAAGGCCAAGGGCTACAGTGCTTGGCGATAGTTTCGCTCCAAAAATGTAAATAAATTTTTACCAATCAAATGAAAGTCAAAGCTTACGCCAAAATCAATCTTTTGCTTAAGGTCTTAAAAAAAGACAAGTCCGGCTATCATAAGATTTTCACAGTAATGCAGCAGGTAAATCTTTTTGATGAAATCACTTTTTTAAAATTGCGCAGCCCGGGGTTAAAATTAAAAATCATAGGATCAGAAAAAAATAAGCTTAGCATCTCGCGCAATAACACAATCATCAAGGCATTTAATATTCTACAAGAGAAATATCCCTCGCTAAAAAAGGCCGGTTTAAAAATAGTTCTTAAAAAAAACATTCCGGTTACTGCCGGTTTAGGTGGAGGCACCAGCGACGCTATTGCCACCATCAAAGCCATAAATAACCTTTATGATTTAAAAATATCTCCTCGGAAATTTCAAAACTTAGCCTGCAAAATCGGGATGGATGGTCCATTTTTTTTAAAAGGTGGGCTCGCCGCTGGAACCCACTTTGGAGAAAAAATTTCACAATTTAAAGGAAGCCCCAATTTACTAAAAAAAATTAAATCGTCACTAAAACACACCCTGCTTTTTTTACCCAAGAATTCACGTAAAATTTCTACCGCGAATGCCTATGAATTATTAAGTGCGGTGCCAAAAAGCAAAACAAGTCCAAAATCACAAGTAAATGAGCAGCTTTTTGAAAATGATTTTGACCTGCTGTACCAAAAGCAGATTGCCTCTTTTAAAAAGGAATTATCTAAATTCAATATATTATTAATGCAAGTTTCTGGGGCAGGTCCTGCAATGTTTGTTGCTTTTAAATCGAAAAAAAACATGAAACAGGCGCAACAAAAATTAAAATCAAAAGGAAAAGTCTGGGAGATTTAATAATCATGACGCCCCTGCATTGCTTTAGAAAGGGTCATTTCATCTGCATAATCCAAGTCCCCTCCCGCAGGTAGTCCGCGCGCAATACGTGTTACGCGCACACCCATGGGTTTTAATAAGCGCATTAAGTACATGGCTGTGGTTTCTCCTTCCAGACTTGGATTAGTTGCTAAAATTACTTCGATTTGTGATTTGTCCTCAACTAAATCAAGCCTGTTCACCAGGGCCTGCACCTTAAGTTGATCTGGCCCAATACCATCAACAGGTGACAAAACTCCATGCAAGACATGGTAAACCCCTCTAAATTCAAAAGTTTTTTCTAGCGCCACAACGTCCAGTACTTCTTCTACGACGCATATTTGATGTTGATTCCTTGCTTGATCCAAGCACACCAGACAGCGATCGCCCTCGGCTATGTTCCAGCAAAATTTACAGAATTCCAGGCCTTTTTTAAGACTAGAAACCGCCTCTGAAAGTTGCTGTACTCTGCTTTCGGGGCTGTACAGCAAATGCATTGCCATGCGCTGTGCCGATTTTGGCCCAACACCTGGTAGTCTGGAAAATTCTTCGATTAATTTCTGAATTGATTTTGGCAAAAATGCAGTCATGTCCACATCTTAATCGTGGTTCTAAAAGGAATCAACTTTAACGGGAAGCTTTACTTAAAATCGGCTTGGCTTAATTTATTTTCCCGCCAACTTTAAAAACTCGCCGCGGGTATTCAAGTCTTTTTTAAACAGTCCAATTAAGGCAGAAGTGGTTACTTCACTGTTTTGCTTTTCCACTCCGCGCGCCATCATACAAAAATGTTTAGCTTCCAGAATTACGCCTACTCCTTTTGGTTTTAAGATTTCGTATAAAGCTTTAGCAATTTGATTAGTGAGTCGTTCCTGATTTTGCAGTCTACGAGCGTAAATTTCTACCAGCCTTGGTAATTTGGAAAGGCCAATAATTTTGCCATCGGGAATATACCCTATGTGCGCCTGTCCAAAAAAAGGCATCATGTGATGTTCGCACATCGAATAAAATTCAATATTTTTAACCACGATCATTTCATCATAAAGCTCATCCCCAAAAACCGTTAATACATCTTCCGGCTTTTTTTTATAACCTTCAAAAAGCTTATCATAAGCCGCAATCACACGTCTTGGCGTATCCTTTAGGCCTTCCCTTTCCGGATCTTCGCCAATGTGTTCAATCAAAGCGCGAATTAATTTTTCTGAATCTTTATGTGGCATATACTGTCAAATTAGGCTTCCATTGTATAGCACTAAACAGAAAAAATGTTAAACCATAATAATCAGGCTCGCAAATTCTAAGAAATCCTTAAGGTTCATGCATGTTTCATTTCTGGGATCCTTTGGCGGAGTTAGTGTTATCCACGGCATATCCCTGCTATGATCAATCGCCGCGATTTTTAGGTCCCCTACATACTGCCCTACTTTAAAAATGCCAACATTATCATCAAAAAGATGAGTCTTAAGCTCTGGAATTCGGCTCAATATATCCTTATAAAAAAGCGCAAATTTTTCGGGTGTGGATTGATTCGCAATCAGCCATTTTATGCAATCCTTTATGGCCGGTGATAGTCGTTGAAACATGATAGAGATATTGTGTTTTTCTATCATGGGTCTAGCTGTCTCGCGGGCTTTAGATGAAGTCCGCGCGTCATCTATAACCATTAAAGCTGCTGCACCATAGCCAAAGTCTATGTCCTGTGAGTCTGGCGGAGGAGGTGTCGGCGTAACATGAACCGCGTATGGAACATCATCATTTTGCAGGGAATAACGTCCGGACGCTTTCCTTTGGTCGGTCGTCTTCTGTGTTGAAATGGGTACAGTTTTTGCGTGCGCAAGTGCTCTATACTCAGCTAGTTTGTCAGGGCGCAGCGTATCGGGCACAGGGGTATCAAGTCTATTCATTCGTAGGCAGACGTAAAAATAAGTAAAAACATTTTACCCGTATATGCTTAAAAAACAATTGCAAAATCCTGATTCTCCCGCATAAAACTAAGCATATTCACTCCACTCTTTGATCTTCAGATCGTCCTGTTTGTAGCGGGTTAGGGCTTCTGCAATCACTTCTGCAACTTGCAGATTTGTGATCAGTGGAATATTTAAATCAATTGCCTTCCTGCGGATCAAATAGCCATCAGTAGCTTCTTCCCTGCTGTAATTTTTTGGAATATTTATCACCAAGTGAATCTTTCCTCCCGCCATGTTATCCAACAAATCAGGTTTCTTTTTGCTGCTGATTTTATGCACCAAAGTGTTTTCAATGTCGTTTTCTTTCAAGAATGCGGAAGTCCCCTCAGTAGCGTAAAGTTCAAATCCCAAGCTTTGCAATTTTCTTGCTGCATTCAAAAAGTCAGCTTTATCTTGAATTTTTCCAATGCTCAATAAAACTCGTTTTTCCGGAATCTTAAATCCCACAGAAATCATCGATTTCAAAAAGGCTTCATACATGTCATTTCCAAAACATGCTACTTCCCCGGTTGAGGCCATTTCTACGCCCAAAACCGGATCAGCACCTTTAAGTCTGGAAAATGAAAATTGTGAAACCTTAACGCCAACATGGTCCAAGTCCAAGGTTCTATAACTTTGCTTGCGGAAATGTTCTAATTTTTTAACCCCAAGCATTGCCTGGGTCGCAATTTCAATAAAATTATAACCTGTAACTTTAGAAGAAAATGGGAAAGAACGACTAGCGCGTAAATTGCATTCAATCACTTTAACTTGATTGCTCTTAGCCAAAAATTGAATATTAAATGGACCGGTAATTTTAAGTTCGCGCGCGATCTTTTTAGTTACGTCTTTAATTCTGCGAATGGTTTCAATGTAAAGTTTTTGCGGAGGCAAAACAATCGAAGCATCACCGGAATGCACACCAGCATTTTCAATATGCTCAGCGATGGCATATATCAAAATGTCGCCATTTAAAGCCACTGCGTCAATTTCAATTTCTTTTGCGCCGGTTTCAAATTTGCTCACAACTACAGGCGCATCATTAGAAATTCTGGTCGCTTTATTCAAGAAGGCCATCAACGTTTCTTCTGTATGCGCAACGCTCATTGCCGCGCCAGAAAGCACATATGAAGGACGAACCAATACCGGAAACCCAACATCTTCTGCGAATTTTTTCACCTGATTTATATCTGCGAGCTCCTTCCATTTTGGCTGATCCACACCCAATTTATCCAGCATTTGTGAAAACTTGTGACGATCTTCCGCACGGTCAATATTTTCCGCTGTTGTTCCCATGATTTTAATTTTTTCCTGCGCTAATTTTAGGGCTAAATTATTTGGAACCTGTCCACCCATAGATACAAAAATTCCCTCCGGCTTTTCTTTTTCAAAAATATCCATCACTCTTTCCAGCGAAAGTTCATCAAAATACAACTTGTCGGACATATCATAATCCGTAGAAACGGTTTCCGGATTATAGTTAATCATAATTGTTTCATAGCCGGATTTGCCCACCGTAGTAAGCGCATTCACGCAGCACCAGTCAAATTCAACAGAAGTGCCAATAGCATAAGGCCCAGATCCAAGAACAATCATTTTCTTTTTAGCGCGTTTTTTACCTACAGCTTTTTTGGCAAAAGAAATATCATCTTCTTCTCCATGATAAGTCAGATAAAGATAGTTTGTTTTTGCCGGATATTCCCCCGCCATAGTGTCAATTTGTTTGACCACAGGTACAACTCCCAATTTTTTACGATGATTGCGGATATCTTTTTCAGTTCGATCTGTAAGTTCTGCCAATTGCTTATCAGAAAATCCCTGTTGTTTAGCCTTTTTAAGCAACGCAGTAGGTAAATCTTTCTGCTTCTTAACTTGATTTTCACTTTCCACAATATTTTTTAACTTATCCAAAAACCACAAATCAATACCAGAAAGTTTATTAATTTTTTCAGTGCTCATTCCTTTTTGCAGAGCTTCCGCAATCGCCACAATGCGTCTTGGCGTTGGGTGGCTTATTTCGTATTCCAGATCCTGATGCTTAATACCAAGTTTGTCGTTTGCCACAAAGCCATAAAGACCAATTTGCAGCATGCGTAAGCCTTTTTGGATTACTTCTTCAAAGCTTCTGCCGATCGCCATAATTTCTCCAACCGATTTCATTTCTGAAGAAATTTCATGAGAAACTCTTCGGAATTTATCCAAATCCCAGCGTGGAATTTTGAGCGCCAAATAATCAAGAGCTGGTTCAAAACAAGCAGTTGTGGTCTTGGTTACGGCATTTTTTAATTCCGGCAAACTATAGCCCAGTGATAATTTTGCAGCCACATGTGCCAGCGGATATCCGGTTGCTTTACTCGCCAAGGCAGAGCTGCGGCTTAGTCTCGCATTAACTTCAATAATTCTGTAATCTTCAGATTTTGGATCTAGCGCATACTGAATGTTGCACTCACCCACGATCCCCAAATGCCTAATCACTTTAATGGCAATTTCACGCAAATAATGATATTCACGATTGCTTAAAGTTTGTGAAGGCGCAACAACAATAGATTCCCCAGTATGAATTCCCAGCGGATCAAAATTTTCCATATTACAAACCGTAATACAGTTATCATATTGATCACGCACTACTTCATATTCCACTTCTTTCCACCCTTTCAAATTTTCTTCCACTAAAACCTGTGGAGAATAAGCGAACGCAGTCTCTAGTAAGTTATCCAATTCCGCTTCTGTGTAAGCAAAGCCAGAGCCTTTTCCGCCAAGCGCAAAAGCTGCACGAATAATAACCGGATACCCAATTTTTTCCGCAGCGCGCATACCTTCCGCCTTGCTTTTGCAGGCAATGCTCTTTGGCACTTTCATACCAATTGAAGCCATTTCGTTATTAAAAAGTTCACGATCTTCTGTTTTTTGAATTGCCTCTACTTGTGTTCCCAAAACCCGCACATTGTATTTTTTCAAAATACCTTTTTCATGAAGCTCAACTCCACAATTAAGCGCAGTTTGGCCGCCAAAAGTCAGCAAAATACCATCCGGTTTTTCTTTGGCGATGATTTTCTCGACAAAATAAGCATTCACTGGCAAAAAATAAACCTTATCCGCAAGTCCTTTGCTGGTTTGGTTTGTGGCTATGTTTGGATTTATCAGTACTGTAAAGATCCCTTCTTGCTTTAGCGCCTTAATGGCTTGAGAACCGGAATAATCAAACTCCCCCGCTTCTCCAATCTTAAGAGCGCCGGACCCAAGGATAATCACCTTTTTGGGATGAGTCTTTTTAGATGGTTTTTGAGCGGTAGTGAGGCTTGAAGCCATTGCTGAAATTAAGTTAACTTTCGCAAAAATTTCCGGCTTGATGCGCTGCCAAGCTTAGTCTTGCTGTGCTGGAGCTAAATTGCCCTTTAGGAAGCCATCAAGTTCTTATCGCAACAGAGTATAGCGAAAGCTTGAATACGACGCAATAGTACTAAGTAAAATTACAGAAGGTGCCATTCCCAACAGAAAAAAGTCATGTTATGCTGAGCTGCCTGGGCTTAAAACATATCACAAGTTAAATGCTGGCTAATCCCTCAGAAAAAATAAGTGATAAAATTAAACATTTTGCCAGTAGTCTGGGTGTAGACTTAATCGGCATTGCGCCAGCGAATTACGATGAACGCGCAGAACAAAATTTAGCCGATTTTATCAAGGAAGGCCGCCATGGGCAGATGGCCTATTTGGAAAATTATCAAAAAAGGGTAAGGCCTCAGGAGCTTTTGCAGGGCGCAAAAAGTGTCATTGTGATTGGAATTAATTATTATCGCGATGTCCCGGCGACTCCGCCGAATGAAGGGCGTTTAGCCCGATATGCTTTTGGTCGTGATTATCATAAAGTCATAAAAAAAATCCTTAAACAATTAAACGAGTTTATTCAAAAAATCGCACCGGATTCAAAAAATTTTATATGTGTTGATTCCGGACCGATCCTGGAAAAAAATTACGCAGTTAAGGCCGGACTGGGTTTTATTGGCAAAAACACTACTTTAATTACACCGGAGTTTGGGTCTTTTGTACTGCTTGGAGAAATATTAACCACGTTGGAATTGGATTCCGATGCGCCGCGCGATGGCACGTGCGGGACTTGTGACCGCTGTCAAAAGGCTTGTCCAACGCAGGCAATCATTGCCCCTGGCAAACTGGACGCGCGGCGCTGCATCTCGTATCTCACCATAGAAAACCGTGAAGAAATTCCGGCGCAATTTCACAAGCCCATGGGCAATCTGATTTTTGGCTGCGATATTTGCCAGGAAGTATGCCCATACAACAAAATAAATGCCAAACCTCTAACGTTGGAAGCGCTAAAGGCGGTCAAAATAGCCGGGTCTTCCATTGCGCTTCAAGAAATTTTAAACCTAAAAACGGACGAAGAATTCTTAAAACGTTTTGCCGGATCCCCTGTAATGCGCGCTAAAAGAAAGGGGCTTATCCGCAATGCCAAAATCGCGCACAAAAATAGTCAAAATGCACAGCGCCCACAGCCAACCTCAAAATAATTATTCTCCCAGTAAGCAATGAAATTGTCTTGGTGGAAAGCGCTGGTTAATTTTTGTATTTCTTTAGGGTCTTAACTTTTGCTCCCTTCAAGCCAGCCTTAACTTTTTCTTCTTTTTCATTAAATGCTCCCACTAAATTCGCCATTTCATCGGCATAGTTTTTGCCACCTTTAAATTTAAAATCACCTTTGCAACGTTCACGAAATCTATCATCAATCGCTGTAGCTACCACATCAGCAAGCCTGTCCCTTAAGGATCTTAATTCCACCAAAAATTCCAGGTTTTCTTTTTTCCCTTCTGTTTCACAATTTTGCACGATTTCCATAACAGCTTCATCACAACGTGCCGATTCTTCAATGCTTTTTAGGGCATATGCAGAAAGTCCGTTGCAGTAAGGGGTTATTTTCATGTCGTTCGGAGGAGCATTTTGTCCAAAAACAGAATTTTGTACGTCTCTTTTAATCTTTAGGCACAGGTCGTATGTGTCACCTATGCCGCGTAAGCAGGAGGATCCATATTGTTGGGGGCCAATATGTAAACCTTTACCAACGTCCACACCATTCTTCTCATTTGTGGATCCTGTTTGTGTATCAGGTGAAGCTATTGGAGCAATTTGTGAATCCCGCTGGATTGGTGTGGGTTTTGGGTCGCAGCTTTGCAAGGATAATGCAGTAGCCAAAAGAGCAGTTTCTAGTGAACGCATATTTGTAAAATAAAAATATAAAACATTCCGATTTTCACCGGAGACTGGATGAATAATTTTTAATTAATAACAAAACATATTCTACAAATACGAATACGTCAAGGAAATGTGCTGGCATAGCGCAACACATACGTATTTAGAAGTATTTTTGCATAGCCTTGGTCAGGTCTATATTAAAAATATCCAAATCAACCGCAGAAATGCCATTATTTGCTGGGTCCTGTTCTTCATAAGTTGGCCTTTCTGTTTTATAAAAAATCCCAATCGGCAATTTATCAGTCTGCATAGCCTTTTCCATGGCCATTCCAAAGTTGGTCGGGTCAAAGTTAGGATCACTTTCCAGCTTATAACAATTTTGCATGTAATATGCATAAGTGTTTATTTTGTTGAACGTTACGCATGGCTGGAAGATATCAATCAAAGCAAACCCTTTGTGTTTTATGCCTTCTTCAATCAGTTTTGCTAAATGGATGGCATCTCCTGCTGAACCGCGGGCAACAAAAGTCGCACCGGCAGTTAACGCGAGCGCAATAGGATTGATAGGCTGTTCAATCACTCCAAAGGGTGTAGATGGAGACTTGTATCCTTTTTGACTAGTCGGTGTGGCTTGTCCTTTAGTTAGGCCATAAACCATGTTGTCATGAACCAAATAAACCATGTCTACATTTCTTCTCATGGTGTGGATAAAGTGGCCCATACCAATTCCGTAACCATCACCATCACCACCATCAGCAATCACTGTGAGTTTAGGGTTTGCAAATTTTACGGCGACGGCTGGCGGTAAAGATCTTCCATGCAGGGCATGTAAACCATAAGTATCTACCCAGTGTGTTAATTTGCTGCTACATCCAATTCCCGCCACAATCGCCACATTATGTGGTTCAATTTGCAAATTAACCAAAGCCTGTTTTACCGCAACCTGAATGCCAAAATCTCCGCAACCCGGGCACCAGTCCGGTTTAGCAACTGTATTAAAATCTTTAAGTTCTATTGCCATAAATTTTAATTAATATTTCTTTAACTTTGTCAAAAATCTCATGCGCGGTAAATTGCCTGCCGCTATATTTCAAAATTTTCTCGTGAATAAAGAATCCTGTTTTTTCGGTTATTAACGCCGCCAATTGCGCTTCGTTATTCATTTCAACATCAACGGTCAACTTGCAGGCGCGTAAAATTTCACCAATTTCCTTGCTATGGAATGGCGACATATAAACAATTTGCAACATTTGCGCCTTAACGCCTTCCGCTTCTAACTGTTCCATCACCTCTAGCAGCGCTTCTTTTGGCGATCCCCAAGTTACAAAAGTAATATCTGCGTTTCCGGCATCCTTAAGAGCAACAGGTTCGCGTTTAAAATTTATCAAATGTGGCGCAGGAATTTCTGCTAAAGCCCCCGCCAATTTTCTAGCGCGCTTTTCTACCATCAAACTACGCTTATCTGGATTTTCAGTAAGGTCACCAGTTTCATCATGTTCATCTGTTGCGGCACGATGGATTCCGCCTGGCATTCCCGGAATTGTACGATAAGAAATTCCATCCTCGGTTAATTTATAACGCATAAAATTATCATCTGGAGACAAATAATTTTCTGCGGGAGCAACTCCGTTAAAGCCGCGGATAGCCCACTGCTCGGCCGTTTTTGGCGGCAAGGAGTCCATGCCTTTGCTCTTTAAATATTCCTGACTTTGCGCAATCAATTTTTCAAGTTCACTCTGGCTAAGCAATTTTCCACGATTTACTTTTAAGCCTTCTGTCTTAAAAGGCTCAACTGTTTTTACGCTTTCCGCCAAATGTTTATCACTCAAAATAATTACTGGCGTTTGATATTTTTCCGCCAAATTAAAGGCGTCAAAAGTTAAATAAAAATTTTCTTCAAAGTCTCCTGGCGCAACAACTATCCTTGGGAACTCCCCTTGCGATGCGTGCAAAACAAACTGCAAATCTCCTTGTTCTGTTCTAGTTGGAAGTCCTGTCGATGGACCAGGTCTTTGCACATTCACGCAAACCACGGGGACTTCACACATTCCTGCAAAGCCCAAAGCTTCCACCATCAAAGAAAATCCACCACCGCTGGTTCCGGTCATGGCTCTAACCCCCGCCCAGCCTGCGCCAACCACCATATTCATAGCCGCGATTTCATCCTCTGTATGCTTAACAATAACATTGTAGTCTTTTGCATTTGCAGCCATAAAATGCAAAATCGAAGAGCTTGGAGTCATTGGGTATTCAGCCACGAATTTGCATCCGGCTTTTAGTGCCCCCAAACACAGCGCATCGTTTCCCGTTAGAAGCATGCGCTTTGGCTGCCCTTCAACTTTTTGCAATTTATAATCGAATTTTCCAGCGTAATTTTGCTTAACATAATCATAACCAGCCTGAGCCGCTGCAATGTTATTAGCAACCATTTGCTCCCCTTTTTTGCCAAACATCTCGCGCAGTAATGTAAACAAAATCTCCAAATCATAATCTACCAGGGCAAAACAAGCCGCGACCCCAACGGTATTTCTGGTAATATCGCCCTTCCCTTTTTCAATCGCGATTTTTTTTAAAGGAACTGCAAAAACTTTCACACCATCAGGTATTTTTATACTTTCTGGCTTGATTACATCCGCATCAAAAACCACTCCTCCGCCTTGTACAATTTCATGTAAATGCAAATCCAAAGTCTCTTTGTTCATAGCCAGCAGCAGGTCCAGTTTTTCTTTATGAACCATCACTTCTTTGTCCGCAATGCGGATAACATCACTATTATGCCCACCACGAATAAGTGAAGGATATTCCGCGGTGCCAAATGCCTGCAGCCCACCACGCGCAGCAGCAAGCGCAAAAATATGGCCAGCGCTCTGGATTCCAAAGCCAGCTTCCCCGCCTATCATCCAGGTTAAATCATTAAGTTGCATATTGTATTGCTCAAATAAAGCCTTCTCTAAAGCCCTGCCAAGCATACCCAAACCGCGTTAAAAGTGCAATGGTCAATTTTAAACTAAAGACGGCTTATTTTAGCCGTTTTCTTCTGTTTTTTCGCAAACTTCAACTCTTACTGTTTTTACGGCATCAGTTCCGAATTTTTGATTGATCCCTTCCATAATTTGCTGCCTTTTCATTGTTACAACTTGTGCCCACATCGAATTATAAATGCCAATTGTCAAAATCGCCCGCGCTTCATCAAAAGATTTGGGAAAAGTTTCCTTTAGCGCACCTTCGGGCAATAACCCCGGTGCAATATTGCGATACTCCTGACAAACCTGAATCGCCTTCATTTGTTTGGTAAAGCTATATTCTCCGGCAGCTTTTTGCAGAAATTTTTGAAATGGATGAAACATGGGTGCTGTTTTTAAGAAACCTCGCTTAAAATATTATTATAAATCTCCAGAGTTTCTTTCGCCATTTTATCCCAGGAGAAAGCTTTTACGCGCTCCAGGCCACGCTTAATTAATTCCTCTCGCAAGGTGGTTCGGCTAATCACTTCAAAGATTTTTTCGGCCATGTTGCGCACATTTAGCGGATTAAAAAAAATCGCATTACCTTCGCCACAAATCTCCGGGATGCAGGAACTATTTGAGGCCGCAACCGGTACTCCACAGGCCATAGCCTCAAGTGGTGGCAGTCCAAATCCTTCATACAAAGAAGGGAAAACATACAATAGAGCTCCTTTATAAAGCGGGATTAAGTCTACATCCTCCACCAGTCCGGTAAAAATAACATCGGATTCAATTTTGTAACTGGCAGCTTTTTCCATTATTTCAGGCGCATAAAGCGGATCATGACGACCTGTAATCACCAGGTATCCATCAAAACCGTATTCATCTTTTAATATCTTAAAAGATTCAAGTAGGTTGCTCAAATTTTTATGACTGCGCCATACCCCGGTATATAATAAGTATGGCTTGTTAAGGCCATATTTGATTTTTACCTGTGCAGTTTTTTCTGAGCTGAATTTTGCGTGTTGAAAATTTTCATTAACTCCTTCATAAACCACGCTTATTTTTTCCGCAGGAACCTTAAACAAATTTTGTAAATCCTTGCTTGTATTTTGTGATACAGCAATAATTTCTCTGGCCGATTTCACAGCATTTCCCAGTGTAAGCTGATATGCCACTCTATGTACGGGTGAAGTCATTTTTTTGCCAGGAAAAAACGACAATGTTAGGTCATGAATAGTCACAACAAAAGGTTTTCTATACAAAATTGGCGCATTAAAATGTGTAAAATGCATTAAATCCAGTTTTTCACGATTCAAAAAGCGCAAAAATTTCCATTGCTCGGCCAAAGAATAATGAGGCGCGTTAACCAAAACTTTTTTTACGTGCGGATTTGGCGTAGAAAATTTTTCAAATTCCGGATCATTAAAAAACAAAACATATTCATTTCCGCGGTCCAGTTTTATTAACCTGTCTGTTAGTTCATGCACATATCTTCCAATCCCGGTAAAGGCGGAAGAATACATGCGGCAGTCAATCCCAATGCGCATAAAATATATTCAAAATACACTTTCTTTATACCCCAAAAACGATCGGGCTTGCAAAAAAATGGCCTCTTCATTATTATTGGCAGGCAAATTTTGGATGTTATCCATTTAAAAAGGTTCAATGTAGGTGCCTAAAGGCTTGTTAAAGCCAAGGCGGGCGGAGATGGAGCGGTAGTTCAGCTGGTTAGACCGCCACACTGTCACTGTGGAGGTCGCGGGTTCGAGTCCCGTCCGTTCCGCCATGCTCGTTATTTTTGCGTTGCCTTAACCCGCTTTGCATCTTTTAATAATTCAGACGGAATGGCAGGATTAATTGTGGATAAATAAACAATACGTTCGCTTATTTTTTGGGGGTCATAAGAAATGAACCCATATTTATCACGGCACATGGTGACTGCGTCGGCAATGCTGTGCACTTGTGGCGGGAATGAATGATTTTCAATTTTGTTGCCCGCTTGCAATTCTGTGCAAAAAGTTTTTTCAGGGTTGGTTTCTTCCATTTGCCCGAATTTGGTTTTAAGACTGGAATATGTTCCTATCCCAATTAGCCCAGCAGTAGCAACAGCAAGCCACGGGTGCACTTTTGATTGCATGGGTTGATATTTATTAATTAAACCATTCAAAGTTGCAAAAACCATTTGCGCACTTGGTCTCATGTCCTTTTGATTTTGAATCATCGAAAAAATCAGCTCCCCTAATTCTTCTCTTAAATTTTTATCATCTACCCTTAATTTATTAAGTAAATTGGACAATATGCGCCTTTTTTCAAAGTCATTCGCCCCCTGTTTGGCCGCGTTCGCTAAGATTTTGGGCTCTATGCCAAGTTTCTCTAGCAATGTTACACCTAGTGCAAAAATATCACTTTTATTATCTACGCTCACGCCTTTTCCTTTCCAGATTGAGTCTTCAGAGTATTCTTTGGTTCCATATTTGCTATATACTCCAACTGGAGATGAGTTCTCCATATCAAATAAAAGTGCATCAGTAGATGAATACCTTTCTGGGTCTTTAACCAAGATATTGTCAGGTTTTATATCTCCATGCGCTATATTTTTAGAATGCATGAATTCAAGTGCAGATGCAACACGCCTAAAGCAATCAAGTAATTTAAATATCTGGTCAGGTGCAAAATAGGTAAAGTACAAATTTTTATGATCTTCCAGCATTTTGGTGAAAGTGACTATTTCCTCACCCTTCGTATTCATCACTATTTCTTGTGTTATTGCTGGGTGCGCGTATGTCATAATTTTATGATTGTATTCGGGCGCCCAATCAAAATATGGGAATTTTTTTTCGTCTTCTTGTGCGTCTTCTTTTAAAGTATTTTGTTCACTCGTGTCATTATTTCCAAAATAAATTCTTTTCGATTTCGCCTTAACTTTATACGTAGTTTTAATATCAGCCATTTCCATCCATGGCCATGCCCCTTTTCTTGGGTCAATATGGTATTTGCCGTTAATAAAAGGCGCACAGCCCATCAAAACAGTTAATCCTGCCTTCTTATAAAGCTCTGCCACTCGGCGCCGTAATGATTCTATTCGCGCAATGCGCTCCTTAAAATCATCTCGCGATTCGCCAGGCTTGATCTTAACTTCCTTTGGGGGCAACAATAATAACGTCTTGGTCTTTTTCTTCAAAAGATCCAAAGACCCTTTTTCATTAATTTCCCCATTGGGCTTTACTTGGCCATAACCATTTTCAAAATATTGTACTTCTAACTCGCCTGCAAAAAGATCTGTTAATTTATCCATAGATATACGCATATTTTACTTTCGCGCATATCGTAAATTAATTTTCTTCCATGTCAAGCTTTTGGGTCTATAAACTTTGTACTGATGGGTTTACCTATTTTTGCTGCTTCTTAAATGCAAAATAAGAATACACAATCGGCACCAGCGCTATCAAAATTAAAACCACTATAGTTATAACCCCCATATTTAAGCGTAGAAACAAGGCGTTAATAATAAAAATCAGCCCTCCAACTACAAACATCTTTCCCCCCAGACGATTGGATTTATTCCAAACATCTTCATTGGAAAGGGTCCATGGAGTGCGAATGCCAATCATCCAGTTGCTTTTAATTTTCCCCATATAATTTCCAATCACCAAAAAGAGCATTCCCACTAAAACTAAAATCACGCGGTCCATTGGAATATTATATCCAAGGCCGTAAGCGCCAGCCATAAAATGTATGGCAGTCACAAACAAAACAATCATGTTCTTAAAAATGTGGTATGGCTTTTCAAACTCGGTATATCTTTCTTTTTTGGGATCAATGAAAGGCACCAACAACAAAACTATATACATCAGTGCGGTAATTGCAGGAATCAAAAATGCTCCAGTTAAAGCGCTTCCCCAGCCATCAACGTTTCCATTAATATCCCAGTGGATTGGTACAGTCTCCGGAAAGTTTTTATAAAAATAAAACGAAACCGCAAACATTAAAATTATTAAACTAATTGGAAAAATCTCCCTTTTTAAATCAATTTTAAGTGTTTTCATAGGAAATTAATTAAGATTTATGTTTAGTGAAAAACGCAATCAACGCATCAGCAACCTCTTCAAAAACGCTGGTATTGATCGAATAAATAAGTTCCTGTCCGTTTCTGCGGCATTGAATTAAATCTGCCTGTTTAAGTGTATTCAAATGGTGTGATAACGAAGGCGCGGTTATGGAAAAATGTTTTCCAATTTCACCTGCCGTCATTTCTTTCTTTTTTAATAGTTCCAGAATTTTCTGTCTGGTAGGATCAGCTAAAGCGGCGTAGGTTTTGGTGAGCATAATCTAATGGTTAGATATTTAGCCAACTGTCTAAATAATAACTGAACTCGCAAAGAAAATCAACATATTTCAAATAAAAATTTATATCCAGTCAAAATTTGTGATATTTGTATTTCAGTGCTTTTTAATTTGTTCAATGTCACTTTTACGCAGATTAATCAAACGCAAGTCTGTACGCCTTAAATCCAGGCAACAAATTTTGCTGCAAGAAAAGCATGTTCCTTTTTCTTTGATTAAAGCCAATACGGTAAAGGGTGCCTATCTTAAAATCAGCGCCACAGGGTTGGAAGTCGTTGTCCCCTTGCATTACAGTGCAGACAAAATTTCCCAATTAATTAAAGAAAAAGAGTCCTGGATAATTAAAAATCTGCAAAAGATTTCAAAGCAAAATTCAAATCGGCGTCATTTTCAGGATGGGCTTACATTAAACGTTTTGGGTGAATTACAAACAGTACATGTTTATTTCACAGCTAACAAACGTGCGCGCATCAGTGAAAATCAAAATGAAATCAATGTTTTTATTCCCCAAAATTTTAAAAGTCAGGATCAGGAAAGTTTTAAAACACATCATCCAGGATATCTTTCTAAGGCCAAGAAGGAGGTAGAAACTTTTCTTCGACTTAAAGGCAAAAAATATTTTGAAAAGCGAACGCATGAATTGAGTAAAATAATGCAGACGAATTACGGTACAATTACTGTCCGTGATCAAAAAACGCGGTGGGGAAGCTGTTCCAGAGCCAATAATCTAAACTTTAATTGGCGGCTTATTTTTATGCCACTTGATGTTATTGACTACATTATCATTCACGAATTAGCTCACACCGTGCACCATAACCATTCAATAAGGTTTCATGCTCTTGTGAAAAAATATTGCCCAAATTATCAAGACCTTCGCAAGTGGTTAAAGCAGCATCAATACGTAGCTCAGTGGTAGAATATAAAGCTAATTTTATTTAAGGTTGTAAATCGATTTTAGCCTATTCAGGAAACAAAAGGCTTTGTTTTAAAAACAAAACGCGTTACCATTAACAATTATTCGCTTAGTTTTCTTAACGAACCCGATTTAAAAATCGAGGGCCCAATTGTCGTTTTTAAATAACGATCTTTTTTAAAAATTAACCCCAAACTATTATGGCCAAAGAATCAAAAAAAGAAGGACCCAATTTAGGCTCAAATCTTGAATACCCTGCGAAAGAAGAAATAAAACGAGCCTTAAAAATAGCCGCAGCACGAGAAATTAATCCCGCTTATTTGCGGGATGCCTGTAATAGTCATTTTAACCTGGCTTTTAATTATGCTTTGTTTGGGAATGCTTTTAATAACGAGGATTGGACTGTGGATAGTATTCTGGACCGGTGTGTAAGCTATTTTAAAGATTGCGATCTGCCAGATATCGCTCCTGTGAACGCGGCCTTGATTTTGGGTGAAAAAATTCAGGCAACCAGCCAGGCGATCAGGGGGATTTTAAGGCCAAGGGTTATAGAAGCGCTAAGAAAAAAAGCTCAAAACGAAGTAGTCCCCGTTGCTAATGAGCTCTACCCCTATCTTGTAGCAAATTATTCTAATTTCCAAAGTCAGACAGATCAAAGTCAGGCAAAGGTGCTGATAGAAGAATTGCTTAAACAGGAACTCATCTGGAATGATTCTCCATTCAGAAGAAAACTGTCGCTTTATTTTGACGCGTGCAATTTTAGCGCCAGAGAGCAGCTTATAAAAAATGTAACGGATTTGTTTATCCAAATTCCTCCTGAATCAATTCGCTCCAGTAAAAAACGTACAAATTCGTTATCAGTCGCGTTGGCCCCTGTCACGGATGAGAGTTTATTAAAGTCTCCCTTAAATAAAACTATCAAAGTAAACGATGTGCCTCCAGTTAAATATAAGTCTCGGCAAAGAGGTCCGGAAATCATTTTAGAAACCGAAGAAGACAAAGCTGCCAGGGTAGCCCACAGGGTTTCCGCCGGTAAAGAGTTTTTAAAAATAGCGGCTGCGATGATTTTGGGTTTTACTTCTGCTTATGGAATTGGCAAATACACCAAGCAGGATTCTTCTGACCAAAACGCCTCGTCTGCTCATTTTTCGCCTACAAAAAACAAAGAGGATCATAAAAAAAATGTATATCCACCCGCGCCGGTTTTTAGGACCCCTCAAATCGACCCAAAACTAACACAAAAAATTACCGTGCAGGAAGTATCGTTAAAGACGTCATCTTTTATTGTTCCAAATGATACAAGAGGCATCTTGGCATCTATTATTCAATTCTATGGACAAAAAGCGAACCCAAAACAGCGCGCAAAACTTCAGGAATTGCGTGAAAGCATTAATCGCGGCGCTTTAATTTATGACCTTCAGGCCCTTCGCAGCGGACAGGACGAAGCCTATATAAAAAATGTTCACGCCAGACTTGGTGACGCAAAACATATTCACATAGATGAGCAGAAATATGCACAGGACGGGGAATTTTTTGCAAAAATTTGGAAAGATTTTAAAAAATCCCGAAATGATAATCGGTTTAAAGGTAGAACTTCAAATTTGCACATGGGCTTCCCCGGAGAAGAAATAAGTTTAGACGCTAACAATGTGCTTATTAAAAAACTGCATGAGATTTGTCCGGATGTTTCATTGGAGGAATTGAGTGCCTGGAGTAAACAAAAATTCTCAGCTAATCAAGGTAAGGCCAATTTTAACTCAGATATAAACTCTTTTATTGCTCTAGAAAAAAATCTTAAACGCACTGGCTCTGTTGCAAACAACCATGATCCCTTAGCTAGAAAACGCGCGTCTAACCAGCCGACGGCAAAAGCCCCAATGTCAGCAAGTGAAATCGCCAAAAGAATCCAACAAATTGAAGATGAGGTGCTTGGGCGAAAAAAATAAATTAATTTGTTTTGGCTAGTTGATACAAAACGGATGCCACCTCTCCTCTTGTAATGGTAAGACTTGGATCATTCGCCGGAAAGTTCAGAAGCGCTTTTTCTTTAGCTTTTGCCATTATCCCATCGGTCCAGTTGGCTGTTTTTTCATAAGGAATTCCATAAAGCTGCAGCAAAATTTTGAGCGCTTCCGCAATTGAAATGTTTTTTTCTGGATGAAAGAGGTTGTCGCTATAACCCTGAACGACCTTTCCATATTTCAGCCCACATACGTATGGCGCAAACCACGTTTTTTTAGCTGTGCCTACGTCAGGAAAACAATTTTCCAGCGCGCCAATATCGGTCAAGTTCATACGACTTAAAAGAGCCATTTTAGAAAATTCTGCTCGACTGATGTTTCTTTCTGGATGAAAAGTTCCATCTGCATATCCATCAATAATATAATTGGATTTCAAATATTGAATTGCGTTTGCAAAAACATCTTTTGCCGCAACATCTGTAAAGTTTGTTTTGATTTTTATGTAAGGAGTTCCCGCTTTTACGCCGTATTCATCAATTGTAAAAGAAATTGTCTTATCCACATTTTGGGCAAGCCACGATAATTTTTTTAAGATCAATAGTTTGCTGTTAAAAGTTGGATCAGCAACAGTATAATCTTGCAAAGGCATTTGCTTTTGTTGATTTGAATCTAGTTCTAAAAAGTAATCAGTAGATTGAGAGGCAGAATCATATTTGCTTCTCAAAGTCCCCTGCACCAATTTGTCTGTCCTGTAAACAATATTTCCATCAAAACCCGGTAAGGAATTTCCTTCAATCAATAAAAAGCCATTTTCATAATTTTTGTAATCCTGATAATAGTCGACAAAATCAATAACCGGCAGTCCTTCACAAAAAGCCTGATAATTGCTCGTTCGTATTTTTATAATTCGATCAGTTGGTAGTTTTGATGCGGCTTCATTGTCCACATTTATCGCAAGCAATTTATTCAAATCTGATGAGACCCCATTTAATGGCAGTTTCGCATTTTCACCTGGGGCAGGGACAAATTCAAATTTCTGATGATGGCCAAACAAAACAAAGTTATGTCTAAAGCGTCCAACAAGATCAGTTTGCCCACTATATTTGGGGGCAGTGCAAAGGTCGCTTTCTGCGCCAGAAGATAATGTAAAAGCCATAGCCCCCGGCATTGCAAAAAGGCACATTAAATAGGCGCATAGCGCTAGATTAGACAAAAATTTTGTCGAACGCACAAATTCAAATTTTCCTGAAATCTTTTTCATAAATGGTTTTCTAACTTCCCCAAATTGCAGCTTGTGATCAACTTATGGTATGTTCACAGGTAGTGACAATCTGCGTAGCAATTGTTTAAAACGTGCTAACAAGCCAAATTGTTACAATGTTCCAAATTTAATTCAAATTATTAATCATTAATTACTAATTGCCATGACTCTTAAACAGCAAATACAACAAGATATGATTTCCTCCATGAAAGCAAAAGACGAAACCAAAGTGTCTGCTTTAAGAATGCTAAAAGCCGCAATTTTAAAATTCGAAACCTCTGGTGAGCGCAAAGAAGCAACGGATGATGACGTCCTTGTTATTATTGGTAAAGAAGTTAAGCAAAGAAAAGATGCGGTAGAAGGTTTTAAAGCTGGCAATCGTCCAGAAATGGCCGCTAAAGAAGAAGCGGAAATCGTTGTACTTCAAGCATATTTACCTGCCCAGATGAGCGAGGAAGAACTTAAAAAAATTATTGCTGAGGTGATTCAACAAATGGGGGCCACTTCCAAAGCCGATATGGGTAAGGTAATGGGCGCACTTATGCCAAAAGTAAAAGGTAAGGCGGATGGTGCTTTGGTTAACAAGCTCGTCGGGTCCATGTTGCCTTAATGCCAAAAAAATGAGTCAAACTTCACAAAACGCTGGTCCATTTGTATTTCAGGTTACCTCGGCCTTGCGTCAATTTATATTGGAGCGCTCAGGTGAAAGTGGTGTTGATTTTAGCATTGGAACACCTCCTACCTCACCAAATATCCGCTTACGCCAAATCGAAATTTTGCTTGGTTGTCTGGAAAATCCATTCAAAGAAGGCACCATGGAATCAGAACTTTTTTGGAAGGTAAACAAAATGATTTTTGAAATGGGCCGATATGAAACTCCTGGTGGACGTGATTTACTTTCGCCTTCTTTTAAAAAGAAATTACCCAATGACATAAGTTCAACATTAATTTCTGGAGGTGTTAGAAAGGCTATGCAGCTTTGGCAAAATTATAAAATAAAGTCTGTTGATGATCCGGATATTGCCAAGTTTGGGGATCCGTTAATTGCGGTAAACGAAAATGATTTAATTCCATTAACAAAGGTAGATGCAACAAGTGGGCTTACTTTATTGCATTCAAATTTAATTCTTTTCAGTAACCCAATCACGGAGCGTTGCAGCCTTTGTGTTTTCTTGGGCCCAGCAAAAATAATTTCTGCGATTCAGGGTTTGCATACATCTTTGCTTGGTACGCCATCAACCCCGCAAGAAGATCTTTATGAACTTATTTCAGATCGTAAATTTCAAAAATATTTAGAAAGCGGAGGCGAAAATGAAATGGGAATTTCGGGCATGGATATTGAGGCAGATTCTGATAAGAATTCTTTAGGCGACTTGATTGGCTTCTTATCACTTATATATAGTGATCCAACTTCTGCGCTGATTGAAGAGGCAGAAACTTTAAAGAAAAAATTTTCCAAATATTTTCTACACTGTTTTTTTGAACATCTGACCGAACACGAAGATATCAAAATGCAGGCAGGAAATGGGGGCGGAAGACAGGCTTTGAACATTATTGAAGACATTTTACTGCATGAGGGTATAGAAAATATGCTGCTTTTTAAGCCGCATTGGACCTATAACAACGTGTATACCCGCTTGCCTTTAATTAGCTTGCCCGCAACACCAAATGGGCAACCAAACTTAGAGGTTCTGGAAGAAAAAATAAAAGAATTAACTAATGATGGCAAAAAAACAAATACGGCTTTAACAATCAATACGCCAAATAATCCAAGTGGAGTGGTTTATTCTGATAGAACTTTGCGGCAGCTATTACAGATAGCGGAAAAATATAATGTTTATTTGGTTGATGATGCCTGCTACATCCACATAGTTCGACAAAACATGGGGTCACCTATAGAGCAAAAGTCTCAGGCGCCCGTTACACTCTTTGATTGTGCTGATCAGATGGCGGAAACAGGACAGTTGGCGCGCACATTTCTTA
>CAZOQT010000002.1:0-24637 GCA_964582265.1 uncultured Candidatus Peribacteria bacterium | reverse complement strand
GCGGAAAAATATAATGTTTATTTGGTTGATGATGCCTGCTACATCCACATTGTGAGGCAAAAAAACATGGGGTCACCTCTAGAACCTTTAGAGCAAAAGGCTCAGGCGCCCGTTACACTCTTTGATTGTGCCGATCAGATGGCGGAAACAGGACAGTTGGCGCGCACATTTCTTAAAAAAATTTTTTGTGCAGTTACAGCGTCAAAAGGTCTCGGCATGGCAGGTGCGCGCCTTGGAGGAATAATTTATGCTGATGATCGTTTTACAAATAGCATTGATGAGGCTTATTCACAGGAACTCCCCAGCAGTCTTGCTTTTTATTTCGCAAATAAGTTAATGGAAGATCGCTTAAGCTATCTAAAACTCCTGCGTGAGATAAATGCCGAAGTTGATCAGCGTGTGCAAAAAGTAACAGCTATTATGGATGCCAACGGGATTGAATACGTTAAGCCCGAAGGCGCTTTTTACCTGGAAATAAAAGTTCCATTTTTAAAAAATAAAATCACAGACATGAAAGAGTTTTCTCTCCAAATGGCGCGCCAAAAAGGCATCGCCTTCATGCCCATGGAAATTTATGGCGGCGAAAAATACTCAATTCGACTTTCACTTGGCGGTGAAAAGCAGCTTGAGCAACTTCAGCAGGAAACAGAAATTTTACTTTCACAATTAAAAGAGATATGAAAATTTACACCAAAACCGGCGACCATGGAGACACTGGATTACTAGGCGGGAAACGCATTTCCAAGGATTCTTTGCGCATTGAAGCCATTGGGCAGGTCGATGAATTAAATGCAACCATAGGCCTTGCGAGTGCGCACATCTCTATGCCCCAAATCCAGGAAATGCTTAATCAAATTCAGCAGGATCTGTTTACGGTTGGTGCAGATTTAGCGACTCCCATAAACATTCAAAAGTCAACTGCCATTCGCCTGCGTCCTTCCAAAACACAAGAATTAGAATCCTGGATCGACAAGCTTCAATCCAAACTTCCCCAGCTTAAAAATTTTATTTTGCCCGGTGGCTCAATTCCTGCCGCTCAAATTCATTTGTCTCGCACCATTTGTCGCAGAGCCGAACGCGTGATCGTCTCTTTAAACTCAAAAGAGAAATTGAATTTAGCGCTTATACCATATCTAAATCGCCTTTCAGATTTTTTGTTTGTTCTGGCTCGTTACCTCAATCACCACCAAAAGGTTAAGGAGGAAAAATGGCAGGCTTAAGTTCAAAAAGCTGTTCTAAAACCTTGACAAACCCCATATCTGAGCTACACTTAAGCCACTTTTAGTTCATTATTATCTATCAATCGTGTTAAAAATCAGACTCACTAGAACCGGTAAAACCGCACAAGAAAGCTTCCGCATTGTTGTTGCAGAACACACAAACGCTGTAAAAGGTAAATTTTTAGAACTTCTTGGCAATTATCAGCCAGCTACCAAAAATAAGAATCTTGAAATCAAAAAAGATCGTATTGAATATTGGATTAGCAAAGGTGCAAAGCCATCTGCTACCGTAGCTTCTTTGTTAAAAAATAAAGGTTTTGGTAACATGGAAAAATACATTGCAGTCCGTCCTACACGTACTAAGAAAAAGGGTGCAGAAGCTGCTGCTGCAGGAGCTCCAGCCGCAAAATAAAGAATCAGTGGGCGATTTCCCGCATGATTTTCAGTGATATCGGATCATCAGCCCCCAAAAAGAACATTCAGGAGACATAATTATAATTTATAATTTATAATTGAATTAAATTATGGATGCAATGAAAGATGTAACTCAGGGGCCTGATCGAGACTTCGTCGAATTTGTTGTAAAACAAATCGTAGAACATCCGGACCAGGTGGTTGTGACAAGGGCAGTAGATGAAATGGGTGTGCTAATTACTTTGAAAGTAGCAAAAGAAGATATGGGGAAAATTATTGGTAAAGCTGGTCAAACTGCAAAATCTTTACGCATTTTGTTGCGAGTAATTGGTTCTAAAAATAATGCTCGCGTAAACTTGAAAATTGTTGAACCAGAAGGAACAGAAATAACCGAAATGTCTATATAATATAAATTTCGCGTAGCCACGGGTATAAAGCCCATTACTAAGCTTCGCAATTAACACACAATACAACATGCCTGATGCGAATAATTCTATTCTTGGTACTGCTCAAAATTATAACATTGTTGAGATTATCAACAAAGGGCTTGCTTATGCAATTATAATCGCTGGCCTTTTATCTGTAGTCTTTATTTTTATTGGAGGAATTTCTTTCATCCTTTCTGGAGGTGCAGAAGATAAAATTAAACAGGCTGTAAGCACAATTCGTTACGCTATTATTGGCTTAATCATTACCGTACTTTCTGTTTTAATCGTGCAATTTGTTGGCAAAGGATTCCTAGGATTGGATATTATCAAATACATCAACTTTAGCGAAATTATCCAGAATATCACCAATATAGCTAATCAGAATAATAGTCCAACAGGCGGATCACTCGATTAATCCTATGCTGTTATTCAGCAGTCCTCGCGCAAAATTATCTTACCTTTAAAATCCCACGAATAATGTGTTGCCAATCGTAAGGGAATTTGAACGTCTCACAGGCGCGCACGAGCGCCAAAAAAATAGCCCAAGGATTAAGGCTATCAAACGTAAAACTATTTCCCGTTTCTTCATTTGGGCGATAATTTGCAAGTAATGGGGATTTTTCATGTCCCACTGCCACTACCCCCTTATTAAAAAAATCCTGGATTAATGTTTGATGTTCTTCAAAAGTTAGTCCAAGATCTGCTGCCAATAAATATTTTTCCAATTGTGATTTTGTCGCACTGCACCAGGCAATTTTTGTATCTTTTACATCAATTGGTGAGGCTTCGTCACTTATTACAAGACTGTGCATGGGCAATACCATTAACCCATTAAGCATTTCAGTTAAAATCTGTTTTTGTGCGGAATCATTTTTTGGTGCCAAAATTACCAAAAGCGCGGAATCATTTTTTGTATTTTTTTCTTGAGGCCAAAAGTGCCCAAGAATTTGCTTCTTGGTCATTTTTTTCTGTTCCAATAATTTTTGAAGTTCAGTGCGGCCCACAGTTTTTTGGTTATTTTTGGGAAGGAGTATGTCTGAAATGTATCTAATAATTATAGCAAAAAAATCGGATAAATGCTAGTATCCAGGCGCTATGCCAAAACTCATTCTGATTGACGGGAACGCAATTTTCTATCGTGCATTTCATGCGCTTCCACTATTTAAGACCAGTAAAGGAGAATATACAAATGCCATTTATGGCTTTCTTAAGATGACTTTTCAGGTTTTAAAGCAGGAGCGGCCAGATTACATAGCGGTAGCTTTTGAT
Organism: uncultured Candidatus Peribacteria bacterium; assembly: GCA_964582265.1. Taxonomy (GTDB): domain Bacteria; phylum Patescibacteriota; class Gracilibacteria; order UBA1369; family UBA1369; genus JBAZYK01. Next base: position 21,306 of record CAZOQT010000002.1, on the reverse strand, counting down.
TCTGCCGAAAAAACTCATCGTCATCTGGAATACGATGGCTACAAAGCTCAAAGGAAAGCCCCTCCAGCGGAACTATATCCACAACTTCCCCGCTTAAAACAGGGATTGGATATAATGAATATCGCCACTTTTGAATTGCCTGGTTATGAAGCCGATGACCTTATTGGCACTTTGGCTACACAGGCGGAAAAAATGGATTTTCAGTCCCTTATTATTACCGGAGACAAGGACGCTTTTCAGCTAGTTACAGATAAAATTCATGTTCGTGTTCCCATAAGTGGCTTAAGCAAGGTAATAGATTACTCCCCTGCCTTGGTTAAAGAAAAACTTGGCATTACTCCTGCGCAAATTGTTGACTATAAAGCCCTAAAAGGTGATCCCTCCGATAACATTAAGGGCATTAATGGCATCGGCGACGTTCAGGCGGTTTCATTGTTGCAAAAATATGAGCATCTTGAAAATATTTACGCCCACATTGACGAATTAACGCCCTCCCAGCGTCAAAAATTTGAAGAAGGGCGAGAAGATGCGCTCTTTAGTAAAAAGTTGGCCACAATAGTGCGTGAAGTACCTATCGACATTAATTTTGAAAAATGCCGATTCAGAAAAATGTCATACGCAAAGGTAAAAAGTTACCTGGAAGATATCGAATTCAGAGGCTTTTTAAATAAATTGATGGAGTTTAAAGACCTTGTGGAAATTGATAATGGCTTTGAAAATTCCATTCAACAAAGCCTTTTTTAAATAGCAAAAACAGCCCATCGCTACACTGAGCCTTGACTAAATTGTAAAAATATGTCAGAATATTAGAAGTGCAAACTTAATATCAAACACCAAAATGCAACAAATCAAGAAGAATTTCTTTTTTGTGACAATCGTTTTTTTTGGACTGCTGCTGATGAGAGCGCTTGGTTTTAGTTTGACCCTCTAAAATTTCATTACATAGAGCCAAAATTGTTCGATTTTGATTCTGTGTGGGTTGTTACTTCATGGCCTGCGATATGATCTACGCAAAGCCATTTTTGTGCTGATTTTCTGTTGTAAAAAAAATCTTTTTCAGATAAAATCTTGACGCTATGCACGAGCAACGCGAGTGCATTAAAAATATACACCCAAAAGTTTTATCGCTTTTCAAAAAGCTTTTAGGAAACATAAACTTTCAAAAGTTTACATTCCTAATTATTAATTACTAATTACTAATTATTAACCGATGTCCAAAGCTCGAGTAATCGCAAGTCTTGATATTGGCAGCAACAAGATCAGAACTGTAGTTGGAACCCTTGAGGAAAAATCACAAATACCCAATATTATCGGTGTGGGTATTGCCCCTTCTACTGGCCTTCGTAAAGGCGCGGTTATTGATGTGGAAGAAACAATTAATAGTATTTCCGCATCGCTTGAAGATGCAGAAAGAATGGCTGGCGAACCAATCAATCACGTATTCCTTGGCATTGGTGGAAATCATATTGAATCAATTAATTCCAAAGGCGTTATTGCTGTTTCTCATGCCGGTAACGAAATTACAGAAGACGATGTTGATCGTGTTTTGGAAGCTGCGCAGGCAGTTTCTATTCCGGGCAACCGTCGCATTTTACGCATTATTCCAAAATCTTTCATCGTGGATGAACAGAAGGGCATTAAGTATCCGGTTGGTATGACCGGAATTCGTTTGGAAGTTGATGCTCACATTATTACAGGGCTTGTGCCAGCTGTTAAAAACATTGAAAAATGTGTATTGCAAGCCGGCGTTGATATTGATGATATTATTCCATCCTGTTTGGCAAGTTCAGAAGCAGTCTTAAGTAAGCGCCAAAAGGAACTTGGTGTTGTTGTGGTGGATGTTGGGTGTGGTAGCACTTCCGTTAGCGTTTTTGAGGAAGGAACAACTCTTCATACAGCCGTAATCCCGGTTGGTGGCGAAAATATAACTAACGATATTGCCATTGGTCTTCGCACTTCAATTGACACTGCGGAAAAAATTAAAATTGAATATGGCACTTGTACTCCTGCTGACGTTAGTGACCGCGAAGTTATTGACCTTTCATTGCTCAGTAAAATCGACACACAAAAAGTTTCCAAAAAACTCATGGCCGAAATTATCGAGGCCCGATATCATGAAATTTTCATTCTCGTAAAAGATGAACTCGCCAAAATCCATCGTGATGGCATGCTTCCAGCGGGCGTAGTTTTGACTGGTGCAAGTGTTAAAATGCCTGGAACTATTGATCTTGCCCGTGAAACTTTAAATCTTCCTGTGCAGATTGGCTTTCCACAAAATTTTGATGGAGTAGTGGACAAAATTGACGACCCAGCCTATGCTACTGCCATAGGTCTTATTTTATGGGGCAGCCGCTTAGAAAATCGCGCTTACGGCTTTTCGTTAAAAGGATTTAACATCAAAAAAGGTTTCGATGGTATGAAGGATTGGGTCAAGGGCTTATTTCCTTAAAAAATAACCAATAACTTGAACCCGACAAAGATAAATGTTTTGTTTGACAAATATAAAAAACTTCTTTAACAATAAGGTCTCCAAAACGAAACAAAAACACACAATTATTAATTGCTAAATTACTAATTACTAATTGATCAAAATGGCTAACCAATCACATCATTCTGCTAAAGACAATCTTAGAAACCTTTTTTCTGGAAACGGTAATTTGGGCAAGAAGAGCCTGGAAATTACCCCAGAAATCACTCCAGTTGCGACCATTAAAGTAATCGGTGTGGGTGGTAGTGGAAACAACTCCACAAATCGCATGATCAAAGCGAACTTAAGAGGAATTGAGTTTATCGCTGTAAATACAGACGCGCAGGCTTTGTATCATTCAGAAGCAGGCACTAAAATCAACATTGGGAAGGCTACAACACGTGGCCTTGGTGCAGGCAGTAATCCGGATGTTGGCCGCCAGGCAGCAGAAGAAAGTGGAGAAGAAATTCGCCAGGCTATTGAAGGCGCAGACATGGTTTTTATTACTTGTGGTATGGGTGGAGGAACGGGTACAGGTGCCGCTCCAGTTATTGCTGAAATCGCTAAGGAACTCGGTATTTTGACTATTGCCGTTGTTACCAAACCATTCTCTTTCGAAGGTCATCGCCGTCGCACACAAGCAGAAGAGGGGTTGGAAAATCTTAAGAGCAAAGTTGATACACTCATCGTTATTCCAAACGATAAGATCCTCACTATTATCGACAAAAAAACTCCAATTACAGAAGCTTTCACAGTTGTTGATGATGTATTAAGACAGGGTGTTCAGGGTATTGCTGATTTGATCACAGTACATGGCATGATCAATGTGGATTTTGCCGATGTTAAAGCCGTTATGGAAAATGCCGGATCCGCTTTGATGGGTATTGGTTACGGAACAGGCGAAAATCGCGCTATTGAGGCTGCTAAAGCTGCTATTGAATCTCCACTCCTCGAGCTTTCAATTGACGGCGCTAAAGGCGTTCTATTCAATATTACGGGTGGTAACGATCTAAGTATGTTCGAGGTTGATGAAGCTGCTAGAATTATTACAGAAGCCGCAGATCCAGAAGCTAACATCATTTTTGGTGCTGTAATCAACGATTCTTACACAGGCGAAGTTAAAATCACCGTAGTAGCTACAGGTTTTGACGACAGCCCACGTGAAAGAGCCAGCATCATCCGCCAGCATGTTTCATTGGGTAACCAAAATGGCTCAATTTCTGCAACGCCAAACATTCCTGCTAGCGTTAAAAGCGCTGAATCCGAACTGGATATCCCAGCTTTCATCAGAAAGAAGATGAACTAATAGGCGCAAGCCTTAGCGCAAGGCGCATTATCTAAGTCACTTCAGTTTACACATTGTCTTTTGCGGGCGATGGTTTGCTGTCAAATTTTGAATTTTCTGCAGTAGCTGTTGCCCAATACGATAAGTTTTTAGCCAAATCTTCCCAACTACTTAGTACACCTGTCTTTGCTCCAGATTGCCATGATTGTGCTAGCGTGATTTGTGCTTTTACTCTGTCTGTATAACTGTCAGGAGCAGCTTTAAGACTATCTACTTTGCTAGTTGCTGTTTCCCAATTAGATAAGGCTTCGCCAAATTTTACATAATTTGGCTTAAATTCTGGATATTTATCAATAATTGTCCCAATTTTTCCCAAGGCGCCATTTATCCTATCCAGCTTCGCATTTACCGCGTCATATATTTGCACCAGCTTTGGATCAGTAGTTTTTCCAAATTTCATTAGAAAACTTGACAGTAACGCCCTTTGTGAAAATAACCCTTTTACACCTTCAACAAAATCAGCAGAAACTTCTACCGGCTTTTTTTGATCTTTTGTCATCATTTGTTGCAAGCCAGATTTATCAAAAAAAGCTTCCACTGTGTTAATTGAAGAATCATTTTGCATGCCTGCCAAATATCCTGCTACTGCACTATCAAATTCTATTGCTTGTTGCTTCGCTGCATCACTGATCTCCCTTTTACCAGCTTCTAATTCAGGTAAATTCATTTGATCAAAATTACTGGCAGTACCTCTCAATTCTGTAGCAATTTCTGCCAGAAGCTTAATGTCTTCTAAAGACAAACCATTAGCTTTCATAGTTTCAAAACTTTGTTTGTTAGTGATTAAAGTTGCCGCTAATTGTGTTTTTTTATCTACGTAATCTGCCAATAATTGATATTTTTCAGCATTTGTATCAATTGCTTGAATTGCCTCATCCCGTGCATTTTCAATTTGTTTGCGGGTTGTTTTGTCTTCATCAGTGGTTCCACTAATTTTTATTAATGCCTGTAAAGCAACATTTTTTATTTCTTCTTTGCGCAAATTCATGGCAGATTCAGCGCTAAACATATCTCCAATAATATCTGCGTTAATACCTTCTTTCGCTGCATTTATGCGCTGTTTAGTTTCTGCTAAATCTGAATTTTGCCCTTCTGCTGGTTGTGATCCACCATTTAGGTAAATTAAATTGCGGCTTGAATTGAAATACCTGGCTTTTGAACATGAAAAAATCATATATATTTTTTATAAATTATTAATTTGTGAAATAAGGCGCTCTTCCTCTTTTTCATCCTCTTTTTTGCTTGCATCTTCCTTTTTTACAAGGTGGTTTTTTTTGATTTTGACTAATTTAATATGCAAATTTGAAGCTATGAATTCATTTTTCTTTAAATAATCTTGTTGCGCCCGTATAATCATCTTCTGCTCGTCTAGCAAAATATCCGCATATTTAAGCATTAAACTGCCAGTTGCATTAGCCATGCTTTTTTGCAAATCCGCCGACATTTTTTTATATGCGTGCGAATTTTTTATTAATTGTGCGTATTCTTCTTTGGTCATTTGTCTTGGTGTTTAATTATTTTTTATTAGTTTTTCGATTAGCATTTCCGCTGCCTTGGCTGCATTTTCTGATTCCAGTTTTTCGTTAGTTTCGATTTGTTTTCGCGCCACCACCTTTAAAGTTTTTTTGATCTCCTGTGCGATATTAATTTGATCTTCCTCTTTTTTCTTTAAATCCATTTCCAGTTTTTGCCTTTCTATAGCGTCCTTTTTTAGCTCTCCCAGGGCCTTTATAAGCTGTTCATCGTTTGCGTGCAGGAACTGAGTCATAAGTTCAGTCTGCTCATCTGGAGTCAAAAGTTGAAAACTTTTTGAACTCTCCAGTGCCTTAAAAAATTCGTCTAATAGCAGTTTGTTAGCCATTTTTTAAGCATTATTTCTAGGATCGCTGCTTGGTAATTTTTCTTTTATATCATCAGCAATTTTTCCAGCAAAGCTGGTTTTTGGGCCGTCAATACTTGCATAAGATTCCAACTCTTTATCTCTTTTAGCCTCACCTCCAGTTGTTGGATCTTTTAAGTTAATTGCTCCTCCAGTAAAAACTTCTACCACCCCTTTTGGGCCTTTTTCTATAACCTCCGCGGTCTTATTTTCTGCAGGTTTTGTTGCTGTTTTAGCCATCACTACCGGCTCAGTTTTTTGCTCTTTCTCAGCGGTTTTTTTTGGGGCTTCACTCTGTTTTTTTATAATTTCCTGCAAATGCTGCTTTAATATTTGTGCCATTTCTCTGGCCTCACCTTCACTGTTTTTTTGTTCCAGATCGCGTGCCGTTAACAATTTTGATTCCAGCTCTTTTGCTTCTGGTGAATTCTGGGCTTTCAATTCTTTCAGCTTGGCATCAGCTTCCGTATAAATTTTTTCACGTGCAAATTTATCAGCAAAAGCGGATTCGCCCGAACCAGCCGTCGGTAATTTGTCCTTGCTGCTAGGCACTTCAAATTGGTTATATATAAGCCGCTTTCCAAGTTGATTATCCGCTGTAACAGCCCCAAAGTTGTAACAATTTTTTAAATTTTTCATGTTGGTTTTATAAATTTTAATTTTTTATGTATTGATTCTAAAATCTTGAAGTGCCTTAATTACCTGATCAAAATTGGCACAGGTTTTATTTGGTGTATCCGAATTGTTTAATGCGCAAATATAAGCACCATCTTGAATCAGCACAGTAGCGTTTACTGTCCTTTCTTTTCCCCAACTTAAATTCAAATTTACCCCTTTATCATGCATAAGCTCATATTTTTCCACTCGCCCAATCTCCTTTTCATGTTTTGTAAAATTATCTTTATCGGCAATATCGCTAAACAATTTTTCTTCTCTTAAGCTCTTATTACTGACCTTATCTTCTTCTTTTTTATTATCCCATTCCCTAATATGTGCCAACTGAACACCCAAATCATCCAGATTTTCTGCCTTGCCCTTGAAGGCAGAAGGTTCAGTACTTACGGTATATTCAATGCGTCCATCAGGTAAAGATTTAAGTTTTACCTCCGGATTATTATTTGAATCTAGTTTGAATGTACAGTCCGCATCCATGCGATCTTCATACATGTCATATCCGGAAATTTTACCAATTTTTGGCTCCAGCGATTTTAAAGTATCCTCATTAGAAAGCACTTTTTTCATCAATTCCTGATAAAGTTCTCCGCTATTAATTTTTCTTAAAAGTTGCTGCTTTGTGCCAAACTCCACTGCTACTGGCGGCTGCCCTTTTATCGCATATTTCAAAACAAACATGTCTTTCACAAAACTTACATTACATTTCACAATATCGCTATCAAAGGGCTTAAATTCATAACTTGTCGCAGCGTTCAGATTTTCATTCCAGTAGTCATCAATTTTAGTTAGAATCTCAAGATATTTTGGCTGCACGCCTCTTTCTTTTAAGAGTGAACCATCCCTATCTTCCAACGCTATTTCCTGATCAGATTTTTCATTTTCATAAGCGGGAATGTCGGTTTTTGCTTCAGTATTTTGAATTGCGGCAATTTTACCAATTGGAGCTCTTTCACGATCCACTGCCAAGCTTTCCTCAGGTACTGGCACAATTTCCGGTGCTGTTGAAGGTGCATCAATTTTAGTTTCCGCAGCGGACGCATTTGGGGCCTTTTTAGTGGCTTCCGGTTCAGCCTTTATAACTTGTAATCCTCCGGTACTAGCTCTTTCAATTTTATATAACGTAGCATTATTTGGATCCAGGAATGTAGCAAGCACAATTGGCTTAACAATATTTGTTATTATTGCAGGTTCTAATTTTCCCGATGGATTATTATTGTAAATTCCCATTGTGTCAGCAATGGTGGAATTTATTGAGTCCAATCTTGTTCTTGGATCAACACCATCGCGAACCAACCCATCAACTTTTTCCTGCACCACTAAACGCAATTTTTCATTCATCAAATCTCTGGCGATCCAGTAATCTATCTGTTCCAAAGATTTTGCCGGAGCCTCCATATCTTCAGGTTTGTCATATTCTTTTTCCTCCACAGATTGTAAATATTCATAAATGTCTTTAAAAATGCGTTCATTATTAGCACCAGTACCAGACGCTTGCAATTTTTTTCTTGCAGCCTCAATTGGCTTTTTTAAACCGAGCGTGTGTGCCGCTTCAATTATTTCCGCCTCAGTTTTTTCAGACGCAGATGTCCTTTTCTTTTGTTGAACAACCAATTCAATTGTAACAATTACTTCCTGTGGAGACGGAACCCTTTTATCAAGCGAATTAGTTATTTGAGTCGAACGTTCGATGGCGTTAATAATTGCCTCTTTTAGGACTTGCAATTGGCCTTTAAGTGCTGATTTTTCAAGATCTTCCTCCAGCTTAGCAAGGTATGCTTTTACGGATAAGTATTTATCTTTGCCACCTTTTTCAACACCGGTCTTTTTTAATAAATTTTCATAAACATCTTTCAAAACCGTAAGTTCAGGAGGTTGTTGTTCTGGCACGCTTTTTTCAGAATCTGGAGCTACTTTTGCAGGGGGCGCAATTTTTTTATCTGGACCCGGAGGCACACTTCCACCATTTGCTGGTTCAGTGCCTTGGGTTTCTTTTGCTGCCCAGTACTTTGCATGTTCTTGTTCCTTATCTGTGTAACCTGCTTCGGTAATTGGCACATATGCATTTAATATTTTTGTAAGTTCATCCTGACTTTTTTTTATGTAATCTATTTGTTCTTGTGATACTGATAAGAATTCGACATCTGGCATTTGTTCTAACAAACTTAGTGCCTCTTTCGCAGCCGCAATAAATTTTTGCTTCAACTCGTCAGATGGATCTTCTCCCAGTGATTTTCCTTTACCAATTGGTAAATTCTTCCCTGCTGCATAGTCTTTGCATTCTTTAATGTAATCATCTTTAGCCTTTTTATATTCCTTTTTTGCTTCCTCAAATTCTTTTTGCAATTCTTGACCATCCTTCGCCGCTTCCTTTTCCTTACTTTGATTGGGCGCCGCTTCCGGGGCATTTGCCGCCACATCAAAAACCAGCCTCTTTTCCAGGTCGCTATCCGCCGCAAACCCAATATGTTTAATAAATTTTATCATTGCAAAGTATCTAATAATTGTAACAATTTTTCGGCTTCCTGATCATCACTTGCACGCGCTTCGTTTTTTCTGAAATTTCTAACCGAAGAGAAAAAATTGCGCATTAGTTTTGTAACTTTCATTTTTTTGTCGACCATATCCGCCGTCATTGCCTTTAATTTTTCAGGATCAGTCGGCACCTGCGCAGCCGCGTCCATTTCCTGCTTTTGCTGTTCCAGCGCCTGCGTAAATTTCTGCACGCCTTCTGGTGTAAGTCTGGCAATCTTCCCCACCATCTCTGTGGTTTTGGCTTCTGCAAGGGCACTAATCACCGCCGACTCAATTACGAGTTTTCTTAATTTTTCGTCCTGAATGATTGAATAATCGACCATAAAAATTTATTTAGTTTCACTTTGTTTTGTTTCTGCTTCTTTTATGTGTCTATCCAGAATTGCCAGTCTTGCTGCACTTAAACCATTTGCTGCAACTGCATAAATTTTACGTGCATATTCATCCATGTTATTTATGCCAACATTAAATCCACTTTTTGTTTTTGCTACACTAAAAGAAAAACCGTTATAGTTGACGTCCCATTGTGCATTTCCAGCTTCTTGCAACTTTTGGCTTTGAGTCAGTTTTTCTTTTACCGCGGCCTCTAATTGCGCCAGTGAATATTGTTGAAGATTCCCAGCTTCAAAAGTGGCTTGAACAGCATCTTTTACCGCATTCTTAAGTCTATCTTTTCTAGTCTCGACTCTATCTATTTTTTTTACTTCAGCAATCATTTTGGAGAGTTGTTGAAATTTCTCCGCATAAAATGCTTTTGATTGTTTTGTACTTAATTCTCGCTTAATTGCATCAAATTTGGTCCAGACTTTATCAATTTCTCCACCACGTTCCATGGTTCTTAGGTGTTTAATTAATAAAGCATCGAGTTCTGTTACGGCTTTATCAACATCTTTTGCAGTACGGTCATTTTTTGCCTGTTTTTCCGTTTCTACTGCCAAACCGTGAGCTTCACCTTTTACTACGGAGCTGGCGCCAAGCAATAAGTTAAGTTTATCTTTATAGTTTGCCAAAAGTCGCTGACGTCCCATCACGTCGCTGTCTTTTAATTTGCTCAAATCTTCTAATGCATGATGTTGCAGTTCGTTTAATTCAGGCTGCAGTGCATTGGGAACTTCTGGCCTATTACTATATTTTTTCATCAAAGATTCATAAGTGCGTATCCTTTCAGAGGTCACATAATCTTCTGAGTGTTTTTTATCTTTTGCAAAATATTTAACCAGAATTATATCTGCAGAAACTTTGGTTTTTCCAAACAAATTTGCAAGTTTTGTATAAGGGCCATCTGCAATATTGCTGCGTGACATCAACCCTTCTTCTTTATGCCCAAGTTGAATTATGTAATCGGTCATGGCAGCCCTTAATTCTTTCATATTGTTAAAATCCTTCAAGGGAGGAATTTTATCAGCTCTTGCAGCTATTTTGGCATTTTCAGTAATTTGTTTGGATTCCTGTAATGACTTATCAAAAACAGCAGAAAGTTGATCACGGACCTCTTTTGGTATACTCGCGTTTACATCTGCATATTGCTTTTTAAGATCTTCAAAATTTTTATTCCAATCGGCCAGCAAGCCATCTGCCATTCTGTCTATTCTTGTCAAAGTTGTATCGGCAATTTTTAAATTTTCTTTGTACATGCTTTCTGCCGGACCATAATATTTAATAATAGCTAAATATTTGCTAACAAAGTTTTTTCTTTGTTCCGGGCTTAAAACACTTTCACTATTTGACTCAATACCACGTAAAAGCTTCAGCGCTTCTTCTTTTGCGCGATTAATTTCCGGAGATGTATAAGTTCCCGATTCAAGGTCTTTCCCCAATTTATCCCGTTCTTTTTGATAATTATCCTTGGCTGCCTGAACATCTGTTTCTGCTACAGGAGTTTCCGCTTGTGATTGAATGTCTTTCCCCTTTTCAATTGGAGACTGTTCAAAAATCAGTCTGTTGATCTGAAATTTATATTTATCAGTTTGTATGCATTTTAATTTTTCCATAGTTTTATTTTTATTTTTTGTAAGCGATATTTTTTAAACTTGGCGGATCCCGTGCGTAAGCATACGCAGACTAAATTTCCTTTAGTAAATCCTCCGCTTCCCTTTGCGTTTTTGCGACTTCCACTTTTTCATTTTCCACACGTACCACAATTTCAAAATTTCTTCTTACCATGCGGACCTCGGCTGTTTTCTTTTCGATCACTTTAATTTCCTGTGCTGGTGTGATGCCTTTTGCCCTTTTTGCAGCCACAATTTGGCGCTGCTCTTCTTCCAGGGCAGATATCATTGCTTCCTGCCCTTCCATCGGCAAATTTGAAATCTGAAAAATCATCTTTTGAATGTTGGCTTCCTCTAGCGAATGGATTGATTCAGAAGCCATTACAAGATAGCGTAATTTTTCGTTTTGGATTGGGTAATAATATGGCATTTTGTGGCCTTGCTTAAATATCTGATTATTATATCATGGAATGGCTGTTTACTCAATTACCTTTGGAATGAATTTTACTGTTCGCGAACTTGTAAATACTTCACAAAAAGATCGCCAAAAATACGACAAATTTGTTCAAAATCACCCCCTGGGTTCAATTCATCAAACTGTGGAATGGGGCTTGTTTCAAAGTAAAACCCCGGGCCGTGATAAGTTCTATGTTCTAATGCAGGAAGATCAAAACGGAAAATGCATAGGTTCCGCTTTACTAATTAGACAACAGCTCCCCAGAGGCCTTTCTTGGCTTTACTGCCCCCGTGGTCCATTGATTGATTATTCAGATCTGCCAAAATTCGCCCCGCTTTTTCAAAAAATTGCCCAAATCGCTCAAAAAGATAAGGCCGTTTTTTTACGATTCGATCCGGGAATTTCTGATCATCAATTCTCAAACTTTAAATCAGTCAAATCACGTGTAGCGCACGCACACTATCAGCCAGAAAGTACGCTGATTTTGGACCTGACCAAATCGCCAGAAGAGCTCTTAAAGCAAATGAAACCAAAGGGTCGCTATAATATCAAAATTGCCCAAAAACATGGCGTAACCATTCGCCAGGGCGAGCCAAATGAAGTCCAACATTTTTACAATCTTCTGCTCCAAACCACTACTCGCGATAAATTTAGTGGCCACGGCATGGAATATTATCAAAATATGCTGCAAATTTTAGGGCCGCAGCAAGCCAAATTATACTTCGCGGAATATCAATCAAACATAATCGCCGGCATGATTGTCACCTATTTCAAGGATACTGCCACTTATTATTTTGGTGCCTCAAGTAACAACCATCGCAATACAATGGCACCTTATTTGTTGCAGTGGCAAGCCATTTTAGGTGCTCAAAAGCACGGTTGCAAATTTTATGATTTTCTTGGCATCGCTCCAGAAAATCATAACGGGCAAGTTAATCCAAATCACCCTTGGGCCGGTGTAACCGACTTCAAATTAAAATTTGGTGGAACGCGCGTAAATTACGTTCCTCCACAGGAAATTGTCTATCTGCCTCTTTGGTATCAGCTCATTAAAATCGCCAAAAGGTTTCGCCGTTAAACGGTTAAATACGTCCAGCATAAACCCACGCAAAGCTATTAAACATTTGCCTGTTCAACTTTGCCCTCTTTTTTTCTGAGTGCCTCAACCGCATCAATCATTTCTGCAAATGTGTTGCCGGTCTTAACCTCGCCTCCGTTTACAATGAAATAATATTTGCCTTCATAACCCCAAACACTAAGTCTGCCTTCGCCTGATTTACCCCAATCTAAGCGGATTTTAGCATGTTCGTTATCGTCTAGTTTGTAAGAAATAACACGACCGATTTTTTTACTCTCTCTAATAAAGCTGTAAGGATCAGTCAAACTGTCAAAAATAATTTCTGTTTTTCCGGCAACGGTTTCTTTTTTAGAATGATCATCTTCTTTCGCCCAATTTTTAATGTGGCCCAACTGAATTGCCAAAGCATCAAAATTCTCAGCAACGCCATTTCTAAGGTCTTCTCCGTAAGAATTTACGTTGTCTCCTTTAACGCGATACTGGAGGCGTCCAAAAGGCAAAACTCGTACAGAAACAGCTATGTTTCCCATCTCAAAATCTATGCGATCATCCTCATCTTTCACTTCTTTAACTTTTGAAACCGATCCCATTTTATCTTTGTATTTTTCATAACTCTTTGGCTCAGCTAAAACCATTTTATTTAGTTTTAACATCAATGAACCATCATTTAAATGTGTCATGGCTTGTTCTTTGGTGTTGTAAAAGACCTTTCCACCGTCATAATGGACCATGTAAACATCATTTTCACGTCTTAAATGAAAGCCAAGCTCGCTATTATTAAATGGCAATTTAAAAGATACGCCATCCGGACTGTTCGCATTTTTATCAATATCGTTCAAAATATAAACAAGATTTGGCTGTACTCTTCCAAGCCATTTATATTTTCTTTGAAGTTTTAACGCTTCACGTTCGCTGTCACTTAAATCTGCTCTTTCTGCAGACGTTTTTTCTTTTTCCGATCCTGTTTCGGTACTGGCTTTTTTAACTGCATTGGCCAAAATCATGTGTCCACCATCGGCGTAATCAATCCAAAGATAGGTTTGTCCATTAACTTCCCACCCTAGCGCATTTGGGCTAAACAATTTAAATTTATTTCCCTTACCTAAAGTCAGGCTTTCCTGCTTGCCGGTTTCTTTGTCGCGGGTGTGGATCAAATTTATGGTGACCACTTTACCGTTCAAAACAATTGATGGCTTGATTGTGAGTTCTCCACTGTATTTATTCGGATCAATCGCAACTTCGTGACCTTTTTTCCAGTCACGCGCAATTGGATCAACTGTTTCTGCTGTTTTTTCTGCGGATGATGTTGGAGCAGTACTTGGAGTGGAATTCCCCTTGTCAGAGCCCTTATTTCGGCCTTTACCACCTTTTTCATTGCCCTTTTCTCCAGCACTGCCACTTTTAGCCTTTGCTTGGCCCACAGGACTTTCTGTAGCTGCTTTCATTCCTGTAAGTACTCCAGCAGCAGCCATTTCATTTGCCCTTTTTCCTTCAGCTGCAGCTCGTGCTAATTGGGCTTCAGCATCGGTCAATTTTGCATTAAATTTTTCATATTTAACTGCGGTAAGTTCATCAGCATTTTTTTCTCCGCCGCTAGATGTCTTTTTATCTTCATCTGTTAATAAAGAATCCATTTTTGAATTTAGTGATCCCCAATCACCGCGAATATCTAAAATTTCCAAAAGGGCAGGATAACGAGAGTAATCCAAATTATATTCTTTCCTGATTTTTATAGCTTTATCTCTTAAAACTGAAACCTTATGTCTGATTTCGGACTTTTGTAATTCTGCTTCTGCTCGATTCAGTAAGCTTTGTGCCATGCTGGATGTGCTGATTTTTTCTATAAATCCAGGTTTTAACAAATCTTCAATTACTCCCCCGTGTTCAAAATCAAAACCAAGTGCCTGTTTAGATTTCAATGCTCTCGCTTTAAAATCTTCCACCTGTCTCTTCCATAAGGCCAAACTTGCCTCTTCTTGTTCCAAAGAAGGAAGTTTATCAAATAAATCTTTGTCTTTGTCCCAATTAGCTTCAAAGCGTTTAGTTTCTTTTTTGCCATCTGTTACAACTTCTATACCTCCTCGTATTTTTCCAAGTATTTCGCTGATAAATTGCTCTGCTTTTTCTGGATATTTTCTTTTTGCACCTTCAAAAAAACCAACTAAATATGCCTTCCCACGTGCATCAATAGACAATGAATCAACTTCTTCCTTATATTCATCATAATTCATGATTTTAAGTACCGCATCATTTTTAAGCTCCTTATCAAAATTTAAATTAAAACCATCGTCTGAATGTTCATACGCATTTTTGAATTTTTTATAATATTCATTCGCATAACTTTGGTCATACATGGCTAATCCATGCAAAAAACCAACTACATTTTTATATGTATTTCCTTCTTTGTCCTCTTCGCTCCAACCGTCCTCATAATCCGCGATCCCTTCATCTTTTGGATCAGCCAGATCTTCCGCAAATTTACGTTGCTTATCAAATATGGCATCTTTTGAGGCATCAACGCTTCTTAAAATTGCTTTGAATTCTTTTTTTGCTCCATCTACAACCTTTTCTTTGTCATCGCGAGTATCAAGCCCAGCACTTTCAACTTGCTGCTTATTTTTTAATGCCTGAATTTTTGTCTGCAGCTCATAGGGATTATGTCCTCTATCAGATGCGTAGGCTAATACTCTCTTTGCTGTTTCATCCACTGCTTCATCAAATTCTTTTTTTGTCAGATTAGGCTTAGCGCCAAGCTGATTTATTCGGCGCGTCACAAACTCATGTTCAGGCAATTCGCCTGCGCCACCACTACCTGGATCCGTATTAAATACCAATCTGTTTTGCGCAAAAAAATGTGTTTTCATTTTTAGTTTTTATTTTGGCCCTCACCCATTTCAATCCTATTTAGGGTTATTAATCATATTATTATACCAAAAATCGCCCAATTTTAAAAGGGGACATCAAATAACACATCGCAGACTAATCATCCATCATTTCTAAATCTCTTTCAAAAGCCTTTCCCAGGCCAAAAAAACTATTTGGAATTTAATTTAAGCCTTAAGGTTTCGGCGTCGTTCAGGTGATCAATATACAAATGCGCGTTAATGTGATCGACCTCGTGCTGCACCACACGCGCGTTAAAATCTTTCAATTTCAAAACTTGAGTACGCCCTTTTACGTCCAAAAATTTAACTGTTAAAGCGCTGTGTCTGGCAATGCTATCAAACTGTTTTGGCAAACTTAAACAACCTTCTTCGTGCAAATTCATTTCTGCCGACTTACTTGCAATAACCGGATTAATCATTGGCACAATCACTTCATGCGGTGTGTCATAATTAAACATGCAAATCACAACTCTAATATTGACCCCAACCTGTGGAGCGGCAAGCCCTACGCCATTTTCCAGCAACATTGTTTCTTTCATGTCGTCAATGAACTTTAAAAGTTTTTTGTCGATTTTTTTCACTTCGGCAGAAACAGTTCTAAGTATCGGATTATCTTTGCCACGCTCCATTTTTAGTCTTGCCATAGATTGGGTTTGAATAAGCTATTGATCACTAAATTGTGCTGAAATTTTAGTCAAAGCTTTAAAAAATAACAAGGCACTTTTCTTTTCATAAAAATTTTTATGTAGTATATTTCCTTGGCTTACAGACTACTTTTATGTCCCAAAAAACTTATTCATTATGATTATTTTTTTTCTTGGATTATGTCTAAAATTGCAATTATTGGCGCTGGTAATATGGGCGGAGCATTTTTTAAAGGGCTCACCAAACATTTTTCCATTCACAATTTGCTACTGTGTGATCACAATTTATCCAAGATGAAAGCTCTTGGGGCAAAGAATTTTTCTATAGATGCCAATAAGATTATTTCGCAGGCTGATGTCATTATTTTAGCCGTGAAGCCCGAGTCTTTTTTGGATTTTTGCCGTTTGCTTAAGGTCCAAATGGATAAAAAAATAGTCATTTCCATCATGGCGCGTGTGCCATTGAAAATTTTAAAACAAACAACTGGCAGCAAAAGAATTGTTAGATCTATGCCCAATTTGTCTGCGCAGGTTGAGGCTGGTTTAACAGGTTGGGTATGTACGAAAGAGCTTTCTAAAACAGATAAAAAATTGGTCAAAAAAATATTTTCTGCCTTGGGCGAAGATATCGAATTAAAAAATGAAAAGGCGCTAAACGCACTAACTCCTTTAAGCGGATCTGGTCCGGCTTACTTTTTTTACATCTGCGAATTACTGGAAGAGAAGGCCAAAAAAATGGGGTTCACAGATGAACAGGCAAAACTTCTTGCTCAAAAAACTTTCATTGGCGCGGCCATGGTTTTTCAGCAAAATAAAATTTCCGCAAAGAACTGGCGCAAGGCAGTTACTTCTAAAGGTGGTACTACAGAAGCCGTTTTTAAATTTTTTAAAAAAAAGAAATTAGCTCAAATTTTTGAAAAAGGAATTGATCAGGGGCGCAAAAGAGCAGATGAAACAATTTAGCCAACTTAAATGCTTGACTTTTGAATATAAAAGTATAAAATACGCAAGTTGAATTTTACACTTTTATATGCACATAGAAACAGCAACATCTGATTTATTTGAAACAACAAGAGCCAAGGATTCTGCCGCTGCCGACAACTCAGTCCATTCTATAACCGCAGCGCTAGAAAAAGCGGCCTCAGTTGTAAACGAATTTGTTAAAAACGGCTTAGGGCCACACCTTGGGCACACGCTTGGTATTTTTGAAAATCACTCGGCATCTGGAGCAGACGATGGACTACATCCTCATCTAAAAGAAATATTATCTCAGTTAAGTGGTACTAACCCTGATGAACTTAGCGATAAAGTTAGATATATGCTGGCAACTATATTATTAGATATAAACAGGGCAGATTTTCAGCCAGAAGCCTTGTCCGTCCCTACTTCTTCCCCTTTAGACTTGCTTCAATAAAGCCGTCTAATTCACCATCCAATACGCTTAATGCGTCATGTTCTTCGTGATCTGTGCGATGATCTTTCACCATAGTGTAAGGATGCAAAACATAAGATCTTACCTGATTCCCCCAGGAAGTTTCCACGCGTTCGCCTTTGATTGCTTCAATTTCTGCCACCTGCTGTTTTTCCATTAAATCCATCAACTTTGCATGCAAAATTTTCATGGCTCGCTCTTTGTTTTGCAGCTGACTTCGCTCATCCTGACAAGCTACAACAATTCCACTTGGAATATGCGTAATGCGTACTGCGGAAGCCACTTTATTTACGTTTTGACCACCGGCTCCACCAGATCTATATGTATCAATTCGCAAATCTTCTTTTTTAATGTCGGGCATGTGTTCTTCCGGAATTTCTGGCAAAATCTCCACTTTTGCAAAAGAGGTTTCGCGCGAGTGTTTAGCGTTAAACGGAGATTGGCGTACCAATCTGTGTACGCCATTTTCGCCTTTCAGGTAACCATAGGCCAAATATCCTTCAATCATTAAAGTGGCAGATTTTAAGCCAACTTCTTCCCCCATCGATTTTTCAAAAACTTCCACGGACCATCCCTGTTTTTCGCTGTAGCGTGTGTACATACGCAGTAGCATTTCGGCCCAGTCATGCGCGTCTTTGCCGCCTGTTCCAGCGTGAATAGACAAAATAACATTATATTTATCATACTTGCCATTCAAGAAAGTCGAAATTTCCAATTTGTGCCAATCTGTTTCAAGCGCCGCCACCATTTGCTTAAATTCCTCTCCACTCGCGGCATCTTCTTCTACATGAATAGTCGGCAAAAGGGCCACCAATTCATCACAATCCTTCTGGATTTTTTCCCAGCGCGCAATTTCTTTTTGCAAGTCACTTAGTTCTTTACTGGTTTTTTGTGCTTTATTTTGATCGTTCCAAAAGCCCTCCGCCTGGGTTAAGGTCATCAATTCCTTTACTCGTTCTTTCAGGTTGCCAATATTTACGGCCTTTAAAGCGTGGTCAATTTCTTCGCGGATTGTCTCTAGTTTTTGTTTGTATTCGTGCATAACGCGGTCCAAAGGACTGCTTATTAAATAAAATGTGAGCCCTGCCTTGGCGGGGCGAACACCTTATACATTCTAGCAAAAATTTAGAATTTGTTCATCTCCAATTGTCATGTAGAATAATTCAGGTCGCATAAATGCGATCAAACCGCAAAAAAGAAATAATTTTTCTCATGTCTGAATCTAACACGCGCACCCAACCCAGCTCTACCGCACGCAAGATTTTTTGGAATACCATTTCCCAAATTATAGGCAAAGCTATAATAATGGTTCTTGGCATTGTGGTCGTAAAGCTTGCCACTAATTATCTTGGCAAAAGTGGGTTTGGCGAATATGCGACATCTTATGAGTACCTGGCTTTTTTTGGCATTGTAGCCGATTTGGGGCTTTATACTGTTGGTATTCGTGAAATGGCAAAAGATGAAAAAAGGATTCCTATGATCATGGGTAATGTTTTGTCCGTGCGCACAATTGTGGCTTTTTTAATGGTGGGCGTTGCAATTATTTCAGCTTTTTTTATTCCTCAATATCAAAATACCAGCATCCCATTTGCCATTATCATTGCCGGTATTGCTACAATTTTCAACCTTTTAACTTCGAGTATTTGCGCGGTATTACAGGTATATTTAAAAATGGAGTACAACTCGTTAGCTTCTGTCATCGGTAAGCTTGTAAACGTGCTTTACATGCTTTTTGTAATTTATGTTTTGCATACCACAGATAAAGTCGCAGGCCTTTATCAAATGGTTTGGGCTGGAGCAGTAGGCAATTTTGTGATGCTGGCGATTACCTATTATTACTCATCCAAACTCACCAAAATCCGCTATCGTTTTGATAAAGAATTTTTTACCGATGTCATCCTTAAAGCTCTTCCTTACGGCATCGCGCTAGTTTTGAATACAATTTATTTCCGCATAGGTTCAATTTTGCTTTCATTAATGAAGTCGACCGATGATGTAAGTATTTATCGTGTGCCAATGACCATGTTGGAAACAGTAGGTATTATTCCACTTTATTTCATGAATTCGGTTTTCCCTTTTTTAACCAGGTCTC
This sequence comes from uncultured Candidatus Peribacteria bacterium, assembly GCA_964582265.1. GTDB lineage: Bacteria > Patescibacteriota > Gracilibacteria > UBA1369 > UBA1369 > JBAZYK01. The sequence continues at coordinate 1,832 of CAZOQT010000002.1, read as the reverse complement.
TGGCTAATAAAGATGGACATCATCACAAAATAATTCAGTATTCTTTTGATTTTTTGGTGATGGGCAGCATGCCAATTATTGCTGGAACAGTAGTTTTGGCGACCCCACTTATTTACGCTATTAGTAGCCAGGAATTTTTGAGTAATCTGGCTGTTGGATTTTACGGATCAGATATTATTTTGCAGGTGTTGATTTTTGCCCTGGCTTTCTCGTTTATTAATAGTTTATTCGGTTTTATTTTGATTGCCGATAACCGCCAAATGGACATTCTAAAACGCAATTTGCTTGGAGCAGTTTTGACCATTATCCTGGATTTAATTTTTATTCCCTACTATGGGGTTAGAGCGGCAGCGGCCAGCAATGTAATTACAGAGTTTTACGTCGCAACAGCTTCTTATTTAATAGCCAAGCATTATCTAAAATTCACAGTGCGCTTTGGCAATGCTTTAAAGTCGGCTTTTTGTGCGCTTGTTATGGGCTTAAGTGTCTACTTCCTGCGTAGACCAACCTATGCCATAATGGAAAATAAAAACCTGCTTCTGCTAATTCCAATTGGTGGAATTATTTATGTTGGAATGCTTTTCCTTACCAAAACAATCACTTCGGACATGATCAACTTGATTCGCAAAAGAAAGCCGGCTCCTGCCGTAGCCACGTCAGAATCCGGCGAATCGATGGACAGTCCACAGTAAAAAAATTAGTTCAACTTTTCCACAATGGACTTAAATTTTTGGCCTCTTTCTTTGTAGTTTTTAAATTGATCAAAACTTGCCGCCGCCGGTGACATCACAACCACATCTCCTGCAATGGCGCTCTTTTTGGCCTGATTTAAGGCGTCTTTTAGGTCGGCACAATCAACAATTTGCAAATTCCCCACCGTAGCTGCGGAATCGCGCAAATTCCCCGCTTTTTCCAACGCCTGCTTCATTCTTGGTGCAGTTGTGCCCATCAATAAGACCATTTTAAGTAGTGGATTTTTTTGCAATTCCATCCCCCATTCAGTGTAATCCGCAAACTTTTCCGATCCTCCCGCAATCAAAATAACTGGCTTATTAAAGGCATAAGTCGCCGCAATACTTGTGTCCGGAGTAGTTGAAAATGAATCATTATAATATTTTACGCCATCAATTTCTTTGGCAAATTCAAGGCGATGTGGCAGTCCGGCAAAGGAATAAATCACCTTTTGGATAACCGAAATCGGTAAACCTAAATTACGCGCCACAGTCACTGCTGGCAAAACATTTTCCAGATGATGTGCGCCAATTAAAGCCACTTTATCAACCTTGCCAATTTTTTCTACGGAACTACTCATTCCCAATCTAAACATAATTTCTCCACCGCCTTCCATGCCCCGTTTAATAAACGCCCCAGACTCCACCTCATGCTGCCTGCTCACAGTCATAATCGTGCCTTTTGTAAGCCCCATATAATATTTTGATTCGCTGTAATCCTCATTAAAAATCGCAATATCATTCACTCCCTGAAACTTCACAATCGCGCTTTTAGCCTCGCGATATTCGTTCACATCTTTATGATAATCCAGATGATCGCTGCTCACATGCAACACCACCGCAATATGCGGACTAATTTTTAAATCCTGCAGTTGAAAACTGGACATTTCCAGTACTACCCATGAATTCGGCTTCAATTCATCCAAAAATTCCAGCGGCGATTGGCCGATATTTCCGCCAAGATATGCGTCAAAACCAGCCTCTTTCAGCATCAAGTTGATCAAAGTAGAAGTCGTGCCTTTGCCCTTTGTCCCGGTCACGCCAATGATCGGACACGGGCAGTTTTCCATAAAAAATTGAGTCGTACTGGTCACTTTTACC
>CAZOQT010000001.1:67435-78527 GCA_964582265.1 uncultured Candidatus Peribacteria bacterium | reverse complement strand
CGAAAACAGATCTAAAATAGCGATAACCGCAGATAGCAAAGAAGAAGCGGATAAAATATTTAACGGACTTTCTGCAGGTGGGACAATTGAAGTGCCCATATCGGATAGTCCGTGGGGGTCTTATTTTGGAATGTTTCGTGATAAATACGGTATTGAGTGGACAGTAGAGTTTATCAAGGTATAACGTGACTATTTATTAAAGTTATCCTCCAGGCTTGAACTGTCCTTCCAGCTGCCATCTGGAGCGCGATATTTGATGCTTAATTTATAGGTAAACTCGTCTGGGCTGCGGGTATAATGTTCTTTCAATTTTCCATCTTTTTCGGAGGTTGTTTTGTTGAGGCGATGTTCCTTGTCTAAGATCAGCATGAAATCCATGTTATTTTTGGAAAATTCATAAACTTCACGAATGCCGATTTCTTCCTGTTGATTGTTTTTATGGTTAAAAAAAATCAGTGGTTCTTCGCTAAGTTCGTATTCGATTGTGTCTAGTAGGTCGTGTTTGATATCTTCCCATTTTTCTTCATTAAGAGTAATCATAATTATAATTTATTAAATTTTGAGGTTATCTTCCTGCAATTTCTCTGATTAGATCGTTTATGCCTTTATTTTTAGCGGCGGAACAGGGGATGATTTGATGAGAACCTATCAAATCCTGGATTTTTTTTATTTGATTTTTGTATTCGGAATTTTTTAGTTTATCAATTTTATTTGCCACAATAATAATTTCCTTCTGATGTTCTTCAAGACATTTTAGCATCTCCAGATCATAAGCGGTAGGGCCAACTTTTGCGTCTATAATAAGCACAATCAGTTTTTGTTGGACATTGGAGTCAAAAAGATACCAGTTGATCAAGTTTGTCAGTTTCTCTAATCCTTTGCCAGAAATACGCGCAAATCCATAACCGGGTAAATCCACCAAATAAAAAGATTTATTAATCAAAAATAGATTTATTTGTTGCGTGTGACCTGGAAAAGCACTTGTTCTGGCTAACGCTTTTTGATTGGTTAAGGCATTGATGATACTGGATTTGCCCACGTTGGAACGGCCAATTAGGGCTACTTGAGGCTTACCATCGTCTAAAATTTCATTGTGGGCAACGATGCCTTTAATAAATTTCGCGGATTTAAAACTCATAAATTTTTTTAGGAATATTGTGAATGCGGTCAGCTAAAAATTTTTTCTTTGATTACATCAATTTGGAATAAAGTTGGCGTCTTCCATGCTCTAATTATTAAAAAAAAGATTAATAGAATGAGTGTAAATATTAGCCCACTTTCACTTAAGATTGTTCCGCTTATGCCAAAAGCTACCATGGCAAGATTGTTTGAGGCATGAACAAGAGTTGGTGCCAATATTCCTCCGGTTTTTTGCCTTATCCAGCCAAGCAGAAAACTGGCTAAAGTTAAATTTATAAAAAAGAGGATTAAGCCAAACCAATAAGGATCTGCAATAGTTAGCCCTCCATATAAAATTGCAGGAACGTGCCATAAAGCCCAAAAAAAGCTGATGGCCAAATTCATTTTAAACCAACCTTCGCTAGTGAAATTTTTGTATAGATATCCGCGCCAGCCAATTTCTTCAAATATAACGCTAATTAAAATAAGTAAAACAGAAAAGAATAAATTTTGATTTTTGTTTAATGGATCAGGTGTGTATGGTAGTAAATATTGGCCAATCAGATATAAAACCGTGCAATAAAAGATAGGAATAATTATGGCTAAAATCAGCCATTTGCGGTTTTTTTTAAGATCTTCAAATTTGTCATAATTTTTTCCATTTAAAAAAAGTATGGCAATGGGTACGCCTAAAGAATAAGCCATTACATTAATGCGTTGATCCGCTGTAAATAAAATGGAAATTATGCAAAATAGCATCGAAAAAAACGTAGCTAAAATGAAAAATTTCAATGTCTTTTTGATTAGTTCTGGTGTGGTCAATTTGGTTTTGGAAAATATGAATAAAGATAGCATTTAATGTTGCCATTGAACAGTTTTCGGTTTTTATCTGCGGGGCGGCCAAAGAGCAAAGAAAAGTGTTCGTTTGAGGTAATTAAAAAAAGTGAGCAGTTTTGGGTTTGAGAGAATTTTTGCCCAAGTTTGCGATATATATCCATGACGTAGGATTTTTCTTCCAGGCGTTCTCCGTATGGTGGATTGGTGACAAAAGTACAGTTTTCGAATTTATTAAAATCCAGATCATTAAAATCAGCTCGTCTAAAATTAATATTTGTTAGTCCGGCACGATTAGCGTTTTCTTCTGCAATTTTTAGGACTTCTGCATCGATATCAAAACAATAAATTGAAAATTCATTTTTAGGTTGAGCCATTTTTTTTGCTTCTTCCTTAAGTTTTTCAAAAATTTCCTTATTAATCCATGGCCATTTTTGGAATGCGAATTCACGATTGAGACCTGGAGCAATATTACAGGCGATCATTGCGGCTTCAATTGCGATTGTCCCGCTTCCACAGAATGGATCAACCAGCGCGCGTTTAATGGGTGTGAGTATATTTTCTGAGTTTTGGGGTAACCAATCAGAGAGTTTTACCATAGCGGCGGCAAGTGTTTCTTTAATTGGTGCTGAATTTGCTTTAAGACGGTAGCCACGTTTGTGCAAACTTTCTCCTGAAGTATCCAGACAAACAATAAATTGATCCTTATTGGTTTTAACAACAATTTGATAGGTGATGCCTGAGTTTTCTGGCAAAGTTTCTAATTTGTATTTTTGTTGTAATCTTTTAACAATAGCCTTTTTGGTAATGCTTTGGATGGCTGGTTCGCTGTGTAAAATTGATTTTGTGCTGGTAGCGTGAACCGGAAAAGCATCACTAACGCCAATATATTTTTCCCATTCAATTGCGTTTACTTCATCAAAAAGCTGGTCAAAGGTGGTTGCGGAAAATTCCTTTGTTTTTATTTGTACTCTGTCCGCGCAGCGAAGCCATAAATTTGCTTTTATAAGACCTGCTTCATCAGCTTCAAAGGTGACGCGCCCATCTTCGGTTTTGACTGTCCAAAGTTTTAATTTGCGCAGTTCATTTTCTACGAGTTTTTCCAGTCCAAATGCGCAGGTGGCTATTAATTCCATTGGGGTTGGTTGATTTAAATCAAATTCATTTCGGCCATAAAATAGCATGAAGTTGGTTTATTGTCTCATAAATGTAAACTGTTTTTTGACTTGCTCTTGAACGCAATAAAGTTTGGTATTTTTGAAATAAGTAATTTTGATGTATACGTTTTAAAAAAAACTAATTTATTGATATTAAAGCCTAAAAAGGTTAGTATTAAGTATTAATAAATTGAAATTGCCGAATTTTTAAAAGCCTCGAACTTTGTGTCGAACTGGTTTTGCTAATTTAGTAGTTATCGTATGAAACTTAATCAAATTTGGATTGAGCAGGAAGTTATTATCTCTGCTCAAAAAGGAAATATTGCTGATTTTGAAAAGATTGTTTCCGCATATTTAGGCCCAGTTTATAATTTTATTTATCGAATGGTCAGAAGTCCGGCAGATGCTTCTGATTTGGCGCAAGAATCTTTTATTAAGCTTTACCTAAATATTAAGCGTTATGATACAAAAAGGAAGTTTAGTACATGGCTTTTTACTATTGTTCAACGGACAGTCTATGATTGGCTCAGGCACAAAAAACGAAATCGTGAAATCTTGATTATTGATAATCCAGAGCGTAATTTTAATCCTGCTGATAAGCAGGATAATGTGGGCGAAAGAATGGATATAGATAAAGCTCTTTCGGGAATGAAATCAATTTATAAAATGGTGCTGCTGCTTTATTATTTTGAAGGGTATAACTATCGGGAAATCGCAGAGATTTTAGAAAAGCCGATTAATACCATAAAAACATTATTGCGCAGAGCAAAGAAAGATTTTAGATATCAGCTTGGAATTTATTAATCATATTTTAAAACCCATGGTGCAGCAGCCAACGCCTAAGGCAAAACCAAAGTCTAAAAAAAGCCTAAAAACTTTGTTCGAGAGTTTGGAAACGCATATTCCACCCATTGATTTGCAAAGTAAAATTATGCAGGGCGTAATCAATTTAAATCAGAATATTGAAACAAAGGATTTGGAGCGGTCGTAAAACCTAATAGCAACGGAGGAGGTCGACCGTTCTTTTTTTGTTTTATTTAACTGATCCATTATTATGAAATATTTACATAAAATATCAGCAGCGGTAGGCGCGCTGGTTCTTTCAGCAATTTTTGTAATAACACCAATTACAAATGCGGCTTATTTAAACAATCCGGGGTTAAACATGAATTTAGGACAACTTGTAACTCTTGATGCTTTATTTAATTCGCAAAATGCTTCAAATTCACAGAATACAACACAACAAAATGCAACAGATCAAAATGATCAAAATGCAAAATCTGGCATCCTTGATAATTTGGATTTGAATAAGTTGATTGCTCTAAATACAGTGTTTGGTAATACGGTCACGGTTCAACGTGGAGATACACTCACTGCAATTGCCAAACAATTTTTAGGCGATGCCAGCCGGTATCGTGAAATTGCCGATTTGAATGGACTTGCAAACGCAAATCGTATTTATACAGGTCAGCAATTACGTCTTCCTGCAATTGCCGGTACTAATGATTTAAGCAGATTGGTTGTACTTCAAGACCTGTTTAATAAGGATAAATCCTCAGAAAATGAAAAAAAATACAGTTTAACTGATTTAATGATCTTGTCGACTATTTTTGGTTCAGGAATGCGTTATTAGTAAAGAAGAGGATTTATAAGAAGCTTTATCGGTCAGTAACCGATAAAGCTTCTTTTGGAACAATAGATATAACATTCAGTCCGGCCTGATTTAAGGCTTTAATCAGGCCGATTTCGTGACCAGCTCCAAATTGTAGCAAGGCTATGTCTTGGTTGTGTGCTTTAAGACTTGCAACTACATTTTCCGCTGTTTCCTGGTTTCGTTTATCAATGATTGTATTATTAATTTTGTCCTGGTTTTCCATTATTAAGGCCGTTATTTGTTGCGGATCGTTGATGTAGGAAAAAGGATTATCACTGCGAGAAGGAGCATCATGGGCGTTATTTTGTTGATCTTCCTGTCTTTTTAAATTAAGTAATGCTCCCAAAGACGATGCTAAATTTTGAATATTTTCATTGGATTTTTTTGACTCAGATGCCGTTTGATTGTGCAGCAATAGCTCTTTAAGATTTTTATAAAAATTGGTTATAAAGTTATCTTGATTTGAATCCATCAGTTGCGGCGAAAAGTCATCCAGATTTACTTGGTTTAATGCTGTTCCCAGTTTTAAAATTATGTTTGATTTATATCCTAACTGCTTGGGTTTATTTATCTCTTGTAATCTATCTTGAAGATAATAAAAATCGCGCACTAATTTTTTACTTATTTCAATAGTTTGGGGATTTTCTGTCCCTGCCAGGGTAATGTCTGCTCCTTCCGCCCATAACTTTAAAGGTGCTCCTTTCAAAATTATTTCACGGTCAATTTGAGCAATAATCATTTTACCTTCATGCAAGACTTTTTTTTGAAGTTCAACTGCGACGGGATTTTTAGGTGGATTTTTTTGTATAAAATCTAAATTAGTTACCAGCTGGTTTCTTATTTTAATTTTCTGAGCGAGTGAGTCTTTTTTTTGTAAAGAAATATCACCTTTGTTTTCGCCTTCTATCAGGACTAGTTTTAAAGGAAAATCCCTAATTATATTTTGTAGAATTTGGTAACTTTGATTTTGAGTTATTTCTGCTTTATTGTTTTGATTATCATTGGGATTGCTGCCGGGCATTTGATGAATTTGCGGCATGTAAATAACAGTGCCCCAGGCCTTATTTACGCGTGAATTTTTGATATTCGCGACTGGGAGATTTTTGAAATAATCTGGATTGGTAAGCTCTATGATTGATTTTTTTGATGTGGCTGCGCTGACGACTTGTTGTGTAGGTTGGGGGTTGGTCGCGATAGTTATTTTTAATGCGAGAATGGTCAATGCTGCAACAAAAAGTGACCATTGCAAATGTTTTGAAATTTTCATTTCTTGATTAATAAAAAATGATGTGCTTTTTTTGCGCGAGCTTTGAAGTTAGCAGCATGAATAAGCCATGTCAACGGCTTATGAGTGTTTGTTTTGATATACGTTTTTTAAAAAATCAAAAGTCCAATCAAAAAGGAAAACAGGTTTAAAACAAAAGAAAAAATTAAAGCCTGCTTGTAATTAAGATTCAGACAAAATCTATAAAAAATGCTTTCCATTAGCCAGGCAAAAAGCTCGGCAATTGAAATAAAAAGTGGCCTAAATTGAATAAGCGGCAAAATGAACCAGACATAGGGTAAGGTCATAATTGAGGCCATTGGAATTACCATTATAAATTTCCCCCAATTAATTTTTTGTAGAATTTTTTGTTTTATTAAGTGGAGCTTTTTTTCCAGGAATTTAAGTGTTATTCCTGCTGCAAGCTCGGCTATGATTGTGACTAAAAGTGCTTTTAGGAAAAAGATTTCGTAAGACATGTAGCTACTTTATATCACAAAAACGTATGTGTAAATTTTTTTATGCATTTATCAGTATTAGCTTTTTGGCCAGAAATGGCTTATTGATATGCTAAAGTCTTGGTGTGTCAATCCTCAAAAAAATCAACCTCACACCTGTGTCGACGGTTCGTTATTGGCTTATTTAAGCCTAAATAGTGATGTTTTGCCGAGTTTGATCATGAAAGGAAAACTAAATTGGTCAATCAAAGAGGCTTGGATGGCTTATGTAAAAGGAATATTGTTTAATTGAGGTAAGATCTTGCCCCAAACAAAGTTAATTCTTTAACCTCAATTACAATGTTAGCAGTAAGAGCATCACAATTAGAGTCAGAAGATCCGAAATTATTTGGACCACAAAGTTATCGCGATCCAAATAAAGATCCCAAATGGGATCCAAAATGCGCAGATCCAAAATTTGATCCTAAATGGGGTCCAAACTAAAGAAGAGCAAAGTAGTAACTTGATGGGGATAAGATGTGTTAAATATTAAAGAACAGCCAGTGAGCTTAATAAAGTTCACTGGTTTTCTTTTGTTTGCAAATTTTGTATAATCTATTTGTAGCTTTTAACAAAATTTTTGTGCCAAAAAAAGAATTACTTAAAACAAAGTTTCCGCATGCGGAAGAAAAGCCAAGGGGGAGTTTGTTGAGCGATATTATTTTGGGCGGTCAAGATGGGTTAGTGAATGTTTTAGGTGTTATTTTAGGTGTGGCGGCTGCTTCATCTTCAATTAGAATTGTGTTGGCAGGAGGCCTTGCTGCAGCGATTGCTGAATCTATAAGCATGGCTGCGGTAGCATATACGTCTAATGTCGCTGAGAGGGATTATTATAGAAGTCAGGTTGAGCGTGAAAAGCGTGAGATGCGATTGGTGCCGGATGTGGAAGTGGAGGAAATTCGTCAAATTTATAGGGCAAAGGGGTTTAAAGGAAAGTTACTAGAAGATGTTGTTAAAGTAATAACTTCAAATGATAAAGTGTGGTTAGAAACAATGATGGTTGAAGAATTGAAATTAACTGCTGTTGATGGTGAAAGGCCTTTGTTTGCTGCCTTGATTGTGGGTGTTTCAGCGATTATTGGTTCAGTTATTCCTTTGGCGCCTTTTGTTTTCATGCCAATCCAAGATGGTATTATTGCTTCATTGATTATTTCCGCTTTAACCTTGTTTGTACTTGGGGCAATTAAAGCTAAAATGACTGTAGGAAACTGGGGAAAAAGTGGTCTTGAAATAGCAGTGATTGGTATTGTTTCGGCTTTGGCCGGGTATGGAATTGGTATGTTTTTTACGGTTTAGGTGGGATTTTGCCGTATTTTGGGGTATAATATATATGTATATATAAAGCCAAAAAATGCTTTCAAAACAAAATAATGCAGTTGGTCAGAAAGATACTAAAAATAATTTGGAGCTGGAAAAGCTACAACCTTCCGTTGTTTTGCCTCATTTCCCGGGGTATTTTTTGATTGGGGCACTGTTATTGGCTTTAGTTTTAATGTTTTTTTTGATTAGGCCTTTTTTTGTAATTCTAGTTCTGGCAGGTGTGTTGGCCGCAAGTTTTTATTCTCTCTATAATCGCATTTTAATCGCTTTCAAAAACCGTGCGAGTTTAGCATCTTTAACGACTTGTATTTTGATTTTGGTAGTTATTGTGATTCCGATGATATTTTTTCTTTTCGCTTTGAGTGGGCAAGCACTTGATACTGTGGGATTTATTAATCAGAAGATCGATTCCGGGCAGTTTGATCAATTTTTTAAATGGCAAAAAGGTAATCTGGTTTATGATTTGATTGATCCAATACAAAGTCAATTGGGTAATTTTGTTGATATTCAAAGTTTGGATCTAAAAAAGAATTTAATTGATCTAGCAAAAAACATTAGTACTTTTTTGGTTGCGGAGAGTGCCAGTATTTTAAAGGGTGTAGGTGGTTTTATTTGGGGCTTCTTGCTTAATTTTTTCCTGCTTATTTTTGCACTATATTATTTTTTCAAAGATGGAGAAGCTATAAAAAAAGCTTTAATTAGAGTAAGTCCTTTGCCTATTAAATATGATCTGGAGCTTTTTAAAAAGTTTAGAGAGATGAGCGAGATCAGCTTGGTAAGTATTTTTTTGGTCTCGATTTTAAAAGGTATTATTGGCGGAATCGGATTTATTATTGTGGGCATCCCAAATCCACTTTTTTGGGGTACAGCCATGGCAGTATTTTCTTTGATTCCAATTGTTGGACCTGCCATAATTTGGTTACCTGCGGCAATAATTTTGTTGCTTAATAATAATTATGTTGGTGGTGGTTTTCTGTTGATTTGGGGAGTGTTGCTGGTTAGTACAATCGATAATATTTTTCAGGCTTATTTTGTTGGAGGACGTACTAATTTGAACCCTTTGCTGGTCTTTTTGGCGGTATTTGGAGGAATTGGGTTATTTGGACTGGTCGGAATTATCTTTGGACCGCTTATTTTGACTTTGTTTTTGACGCTTCTCCATATATATCAATTAGAGTACAGAGGTGTTTTAAAGAAATAATAGGTTTGACTTAGGGGGCTTTTGGCTTTTGGTGTTCCAAAAAGCTCTTATTTGTGCTATAATTTTAAGATTTATTTTAAAAATTATGGCACGAAAGACGGTACGAAAAGTTAAGAGGTTTTTACCCAGGTGGGTAATAATCGAAAAAATGTTTTTGAAAATTGAAGTTGTGGCTTTTATTTTTTTGTTGATTGGCGCAGCGATTATTTTTTCTCCGTTTTTTGCTAAATATAAAGTGGATAAAAATCTACATTCAGCTGCCACTAATGGCGAAGCAGTATTTAAAGATATTGATACTTCCTATAAATATTTTGCAGCAGTTAGTTATTTTAAAGATAAAAACTATCTTACAGTAGGTAAACAAGGTAATTTTGAACCAGATAAGTTGGTTTCACGCGGTGAATTAATCAAGTACATGATCCAGGCGAAAAAGGTTCAGCCAACTTTGGTTAGGTATCGTAATTGTTTTAAAGATGTTAAGGAAGAAAACTTTGCGCCCTATGTTTGTTTTGCAAAAGCGAACGGATTTATTACGGGATATAAGGATGGTACTTTTAAGCCAAATGAGCCAATTTCAATTGAGACTGCTTTAAAGGTATTGGCAAAGATCTATAAAGAAAATCCAGCAATCACACAAACTGTAACTGCTGGACTTAATGTTTCTAATAATCTGGAAAGGGGACTTGCTCTGGAAATTATTTATAAGGCTGGCTTACAATAATTTATTTGATTTTTTTATCTAGAGCCTGTTTGAAGGTGTCAAATTCTTGAGCGCCAACGATAGGATCTGTGCCGTTAATAAAGAAAGTTGGGGTTCCACTCACTCCTTTTTTGGTACCTTTATTTAAGTCACCTAAAATTTGGTTTTTGAATTTATCACTACTTACGCATTGATTGAATTTGTTCACATCAAGGCCAAGTTTTTGCGCAATGCTTTTAAAGGTATTTGCATAAGTTTCACTTTGTCCGCTCCAGGAATCTTGTGTGTTATAAAGTTCGTCATGCATTTCCCAGAATTTGTTTTGATCCCCAGCGCATGCAGCTGCGACAGCTGCTTGTTGTGCCTGTGGATGAAAGTTTAATGGATAATTGTGGAATACATATGCAATTTTGCCGGTTACAATGTATTCGTTAAAGATTTGAGGAAAGGTTTGACTTATGTATCGTAAACAAAAAGGACACTGAAAGTCGCTGTATTCATCGATGATTACTTTTGCATTTTTTGATCCAATGGCCCAGTTGCCATCTGTTGTTTTATAAACATTTACCTTGGAATAATCCAAGCTTGGAATGGTGATTTTTGGTGTTTCGGTTGGAGGAGTTTGTGCATTTGTTCCGCCGATTTGTGTTTGTTCCTGATTATTGTTTTGGCCATTTGCGGCTAAATTTTGATTTGTGTTCAGATTTGAATTATATGAATTGATGGGTCCTCCGGGAATCAACCGGCCAGCAGTGAAGCCAATGATTAGGCCTATTAATAATGAAGTAGAGATCATCCAGGGATTTGTTTTTTCGTTCATAGTTTGAATATATAAAGAAAATTTGGGTCTGGTTTAATATAAGTGTTTTTGCTTTTATTGGCTAGGATATTGGGTTGATAGATTCCGGCTCCGTTTTAAAATGTTTTTTTATTTTAATGATGATGAAAACGCAAATTGATAAGAGCAATATAAAAAGAGCAATGTATGATCTGGATGAAGTAACTGATTTACTATTTGAATCAGACAAAATTTCGTAATTTTCCAATTGTAATTCCTCCGGATTTTTAGCAGCGGTTACATTGATTTTTGCCTTAGCACCTGGAATAAAGGTCGTTTTTGCCAGTGCTAGCGGAACAAGAGACTCACTGAAATGTGGGGTGTTTATTGGATCACTAGAGTGCGGGAAAGAAAAAAAAGAGGAGAGAAAGAAAAAAGAGGCTGAAGAAGCAGAAAGAAGGAAAAAAGAAGCTGAAGAAATTGAAAGAAAGAAAAAGGAAGCTGAGGAGGCAGAGAGAAAGAAAAAGGAAGCTGAAGAAATTGAAAGAAAGAAAAAGGAAGCTGAAGA
>CAZOQT010000001.1:0-67425 GCA_964582265.1 uncultured Candidatus Peribacteria bacterium | reverse complement strand
AGAAAAAAAATATGAGTTTGGTTCGCTTTTAATTGTTCCGATTATTTCTTTGTATTCCGGGTTGGCGGCTGCCGGTGTTGGATTAACCCAGAGCCATTTTTGTTCTATGGACAAGTCTTCTTTGGCCACAGGGACTTTGCTGTAGGATTTTCCGGCAGCCGCCTCTTCGTATGAAATCGAACTTATTAAATTGTTTTTATAATCAAATAATCGCGCTTCATCTTTGCTGTTTCCAAGTGAAAGTTTAGTTTGTTTGCTGGTGAAAATAATATACTCATTAGCTTTAATAATAAGGTTTTTAATAAGATACGGTTTGCTTCCTCCCTCTGCGTCATCTAAACGCCATCCACTTAAATTGATGTCTTTATTACTTTGGTTTTGAATTTCGATCCATTCGTTACTGCGATCATCTTTTAAAGCATGAGGGAAAATTTCCGTTATCACGATTTGATTTGAAAGATCTCCGTTAGGAACGGTCTTGGTTGTGGCTTTGGATGAAGCTTTCTTAAGTATGCTTTTTTTTGCAGCGCCAATTTGTGCTGCGTTTTTTGGGACTTCATCGATTTTCCAATCGTTAACGGAGTTGGTGTCTGCATCAATGTTTTTGCGGACAACGCTTTGACTGGTTTCAACTTTTTCACTTTCTATGCAGCTTATCGGGTCACCAGAAATCCAGGCTTCGGCTAATTTTAACTTTTGTTGATCCTTAATTTCACTGGAAGCAGGTTTTGAGCTGCTCCAACAAATGGCATCCAAAATTTGATCATTAAGGTTAATGGTAACTTGTTCAGTTGTGCCGGTCAGCCCGGAATTATTGGTATAAAGATTTGTGTCTGTATCTGCCTGATCGCTTTTAAAGGTTAAAGTTAAGTGTGTTCCAGATTTAATCCAAAAGTCCTGTTCAATTTTTTTTATAATTTTATCTGATTTAAAGGTTAGCCCTTTAAGATTTATTTCTTTTTCTGTGGGGGATTTATAATAAATTTCCAGCCAATCATTTTCTTTATTTTTAAAGTTTACTTTAGTGATAAGGATTTTGGCTCCATTTTCAATTGTAGTTATTTGTTCGGACATAGCGGAAAAATTATGAATGGTATTTGGTACTCTATCTCATCGAGATGATCAAAATATAAATTATTCTTAAAATCTTACGATAAAATATATTTAACTTTAGGCAAGAAGAATTTTAGGTTAAATTTTGGGATGTGATTGCCGGCTTTTGCAAGTGGCCGTTTTGGCTTGGTTGACATATTTTTCTGTCCTGATTATGCTGAGCAAGGTCAAAAAGCTAAATAGGACATTTTAAATACCGATTTTCAACCGTCTTAACGAGAAATTTTAATGCGAAATTCTGCGATAAATGTAGCAAGTATAATCTCTTTAAAAACTAACAATAAGGCTAAAACTTATAGGTTAGCGCTTGAAGCAAGCGATTTCGAGTTAGGGCTCAGGTAATATCTGGTCTGATTACGGCAAATTTAAAATGACTGTTTAGAGAAGAGACCTTTCTCTAACAATTTTGTATGCCAACAACAAGTCTTACATTGCTGCTGATTGCCCTGGTTGCTTTGATTGCCGGGACAGCCGCTGGTTATTTCTATCGTAAAAAGGAAGTTGAAAATAAAAATAAGGATCTACAGGAAAAAAATGAGCAAATTCTGCAACAGGCAAATAATAAGGCTAAAGAAGTCTTGTTAGAGGCCAGAAATGAAGCTTTTAAGTCTCTGGAAAAAATCAAACAGGAAGAAGAAAAAAAGCGTGAACAGTTAGAAAAGGCAGAAGAGCGCTTGGTAAGTAAAGAAGAAGCTCTTGATCAAAAAAATCGCCAAGCAGACAGTTTAAAAGCAGAATTGGAGACTAAAGTTAATGCTGTTAAAACATTACGTGAAGAGGTTCAGAAAATTCACGACTTACAAACTCAGGAATTACAAAAAATTGCCGGACTTTCCCGTGAAGAAGCTAAAAATTTGCTCTTTAAACAGGTAGAAGAGGATTACAAGGCTGACCTTGTTGCGCACATCCAAAGATCAGAAAAAGAACTCCAGGATCAGGCCAAAGAACGTGCCAAATTCATTTTGGCAGATGCAATCCAGAAATATGCTGCGGAAACTGCAACGGAATCAACTGCGACTGTGGTTAATTTGCCGAGTGATGATCTTAAAGGACGCATTATTGGACGCGAAGGCCGCAACATTAACACCTTTGAAGAAGCTACAGGTATTGATGTGATTGTGGATGATACTCCTGGTTCAATTGTGATTTCTGGTTTTGATTTGGTACGCAGATACATTGCAAAAATTGCCTTGGAAAGACTTATTTCTGATGGCCGCATTCATCCGGCCCGCATTGAGGAAACGGTGCATAAAGTAAAGGATGAAGTTAATACCATGATGAAAGAATTGGGTGAAAAGGCCGCATATGAAACTAGTGTGGCAGGCTTACACCCAAATTTAATTAAATTGTTGGGAAGACTTAAATTCCGCACAAGTTACGGTCAGAATGTCTTGAAGCATTCCATGGAAGTTTCTTTCTTGGCTGCCAATTTGGCTTCTGAACTGGGAGCGGATGTGAATGTATGTAGAAAGGCCGGTTTACTGCATGATATTGGTAAAGCGGTTGATCATGAAATCCAGGGACACCATGCGCAAATTGGTCGTGATATTGCCAAGAAGTTTGGTATGCCAGATACGGTTGTACATGCCATAGAAGCGCATCACGGCGATCCGGCGCCAAAGAGCTTGGAAGCTTTGATTGTTCAGGCTGCAAATGCTATTGCCAACGCTCGTCCTGGTGCAAATAAAGAAAACCTGGATTCTTACATTAAGAGATTGGAAGAAATTGAAAATACGGCTAGTTCTTTCCCGGGTGTTGGAAAAGTTTTTGCTGTACAGGCTGGTGCAGAAGTGCGTGTGTTTGTTTCTCCAACCGAAGCAGATGATCTAACTTCTGTTAAGCTTTCTCATGAAATTGCCCGCAAAATTGAACGCGATTTGCAGTATCCAGGTCAAATTAAGGTTTCTGTAATTCGTGAAACTCGCGCAGAGCAGTTTGCGGTGTAGGGCTTAAAAATTAAGTTTAATTTTTAAATTTAGCACTTGACGGCGTCGGGTGCTAAATTTATTATAGGTGGGACTCGAATAGAGGACTCAGTTTTTATTCAAATTAATTTTATTTCTTAATTTTTTAATCTTATGACAGACAAGAAATCTGCAAAGATTCGTCCGTTGGAGGATCGCATTGTGGTTGAAGCTGTAACCGAAGAAACCACAACCGTTTCCGGTATTATTATTCCTGACACTGTTTCTAAAGATAAGCCTCAAAGAGGAAAGGTTTTAGCGGTTGGAGCAGGAAGAGTTGATAATAACGGTAAGCATATCCCAATGGAAGTTAAGGTAGGGGATACAGTTTTGTTCACAAAATATGGTCCAACAGAAGTAAAAGTAGAAGGCAAGGAACTGCTTATCTTAAACCAATCAGACGTTTTGGCGATATTAGAGTAATTGGCGCGCTAAACTTAATTTTTAATTTATAATTTATTAAACTATGGCTAAACAAATTTTATTTGGGGATGAAGCCCGCCAGAAAATCATTGCTGGTGTAAACAAGCTGGCTCAGGCTGTCCGCATTACTCTTGGTCCAAAGGGTAGAAATGTAATTTTGGATAAAAAATATGGAGCACCACTTATTACAAATGATGGTGTAACTATCGCCAAAGAAATCGACCTTAAGGACGCTTTTGAAAACATGGGTGCGCAACTAGTAAAAGAGGTTGCCACAAAGACTAACGACGTTGCCGGTGATGGTACAACTACAGCTACCGTTTTGGCTGCGGCAATTATTGCTGAAGGTCTTAGAAACGTTACAGCAGGCGCAAATCCGGTTCAATTAAAGCGTGGTATTGATCGCGCTGTTCAGAGAATTTGTGAAGAGCTCGATAAAATGAAAGTTGAAATCGGCGATTCTAAAGAAAAAATCGCTCAAGTTGCGACAATTTCTGCTCAAGACGCAGAGGTTGGTAAGTTGATTGCGGATATTTTGGAAATGGTTGGTCATGATGGTGTTGTGACTGTGGAGGAATCTCAAACTATGGGCATTGAAAAGGAAGTTGTTAAAGGCATGCAGTTTGATAACGGTTATATTTCCGCCTATATGGTTACAGATCCAGCTAGAATGGAATCTGTTTATGAAGATGCGCACATTTTGATCACAGATAAAAAATTAACTTCTATTCAGGAATTATTGCCAATTATTGAAAAAGTGGCTCAGGCTGGCAAAAAAGAACTTGTAATCATTGCGGAAGATGTAGAGGGTGAAGCACTTGCGACTTTTGTACTTAACAAATTGCGTGGTGTATTCAATGTTTTGGCGGTTAAAGCTCCGGCTTATGGCGATCGCCGTAAAGAAATGTTAAAGGATATTGCCGCTTTAACAGGAGGTCGTTTAATTACAGAAGAAGTTGGTCTTAAGTTGGAAACAACTGAACTTGCAGATTTGGGTCAAGCAAGGAAAGTTATTGCAGATAAAGACAAAACAATCATAGTTGAAGGAAAAGGTCATAAGAAGGATGTGGAGTCTCGTGTAGCGGAAATTAAGGTGTTGATGGAAAAGACAACATCGGAATTCGATAAGGAAAAATTAATTGAACGCATGGCTAAGATGTCTGGTGGAGTTGGCGTAATTAAGGTTGGTGCCGCTACAGAAACTGAGCTTAAAGAAAAGAAACATCGCATTGAAGACGCGGTTTCTGCTACCAAGGCTGCGGTTCAGGAAGGTATTGTTCCAGGTGGTGGAGTTGCGTTACTGCAAACTGCTCACGTTTTGGACAAGATGACTGGTGATGCTGATGAACTTACTGGTATCCAAATCGTAAAACGTGCTTTGAGCGCTCCTTTGTATCAAATTGCTTTAAATGCTGGAAAAGAAGGCGCTGTAATTGTACAAAAAGTGATCGAGGCAAAAGCAGGAACTGGTTATGACGCGGCTAAAGATGAATATGTCGATATGGTTAAGGCCGGTATCATTGATCCAAAGATGGTAACACGTTCTGCACTGCAAAACGCTTCTTCTATTGCTGGAATCTTCTTAACCACAGAAGGCGCGGTTACGGATTTACCAGAAGAAAAAGCTGAAGGCGGCGCTATGGGTGGAATGGGTGGCGCAGGAATGGGTGGTATGGGCGGGATGATGTAATAAGGTTTAAAATTCAATTAAAGGCCGATAAATTCATTTGAGTTTGTCGGCTTTTTAAAATTATAAGAAATGATATATTGTAGACGTGAATAAAGACCAATACTCAATTTTAGCAACATTAAAGGTTCGCTTTGAAGCCAATATGAATCGCCACAAAGATATAAAGTGGGAGGAGGTTTTGGCCAAAATTTCTGCAAACCCGCAAAAAGATCAGAAATTAATGGCTTTAAATGAAATGGAAAAAGCTGGGCATGAACCAGATGTTGTGGGAACAGATTCTAAAACAGGTGAAATTATTTTCTTTTCCTGTTCGACGGAAAGTCCTCTTGGCCATAGAAATATTGTTTATGATAAGGCTGTTCAGGATTGGTTCATTAAAAATCATCCAAATGAGAAATGTAACGGAAATGCTTTTGATGTAGCCAAAAATTTGGGCGTGCAAATTTTGAATCAGGATCAATATATTTATTTACAGAGTTTGGGGCAGTTTGATTTTAATTCTCAAAGCTGGGTAAAAACACCGGATGATATGCGCTGCGCAGAAGTATTTTTAATTGGCAGTCGTAATGGAGTAAATGTTGGTGCAGACATTTATGATGCTTTGCCTTATGCGAGTAAGAGTTTTAGAGGTGTTTTAAAAGTTTAAAAATTTTGTCCTTCTTTTATTTTTGTGTTATATTTTGCGAAGGATTTAATTTTCGCCTATGCCCACTGCAAAAAAATCTTCTTCCAAACGAACAGCCATGAGAGATATTGCTATTAAGAAGCCAAAGGAAGAGGAATCTTTTACAGTGCATCGTATAACGTCAAAGGTAGAAACTCCAACAATTGAACCGCTTCGGAATAACGATTTTCAACAAAATGCGGTTTATGAAGACGATACATATGAGGATCGGTCTGGTTTTAATCAGTCGCAAGAAATTGAAAATGCAATTGAGGAAGCCATGCCATCGGATGATTTTTTTAATCAGGTTGATTCAATGCAGGATCAGGATGAGCCTGTGGCAACATTATCTACAGTTCAAGAAGATCCTGAGCCAAAAGATTTTGTAAGAGTAAAATTTGCTAAATTTGTGCAGTTAGTTGCTAGTCATGATTTTGATGAAGTTGTTCAAAATAATGCAAATGAAGACGTGGTTTTAAGTTCTAATTTGCTTACAGATTTGGCCGGTGCTCACGATGAGCGTGAAGAAAAGAAAGTGCCTTTGGTCTTTTTGATTGGACTGGCAATTGGGGTTGTTCTTACGTACATTTTATTAACGAAATAACATGGCTACACCTAAGCTTAAATATAAACGGATACTCCTTAAATTATCCGGGGAAATTTTGGAAGGGAAAAACGGGAATGTAATTGATTTTGAAGTTTTGCATGAATTATGCAAAGAAGTTGCGGATGTAAAAAAATTGGGCGTGGAAGTAGGAATTGTTATAGGTGGGGGCAATATTTGGCGCTTCCGCGATTTTAAGGATTCCAAGTTGGACCGCGTGAGTTCTGATTATATGGGAATGTTGGCTACAATTATGAATGCGGTTGCTATGCAGGATTCTTTTACAAAGCTTGGGGTGGATGCTCGCGCACTATCTGCAATAAGTATGCCTGTGGTTGTGGGAACTTATTTAAGAGCCAAGGCTATGGATTATTTGCAACGAGGCAAAGTGGTGATTTGCGCAGGTGGAACAGGCAGCCCTTATTTTACAACTGATTCGGCTGCAGCATTAAGAGCGTTGGAACTTGAGTGTGATGTCTTACTTAAGGCGACCAAGGTAGATTACATTTATGATAAAGATCCGATGAAGTATAAAGATGCTAAAAGTTTTAAAAATCTTACTTATAACGAGGTTTTAACTCGTGAACTGCAGGTGATGGATTTAAGCGCGGTTAGCCTTTGTCTGGAAAAGAAATTGCCAATCCTGGTATTCAACCTTTATAAAAAAGGTAATATAGCGCGAGCAGTTAAGGGAGAGGCAGTTGGAACGCTCATTTCATAAATTTATAATTTTTAATTTATAATTCAAAAATATATGGCTACAGATGGTCTTCTACAGCAGGCTGATACCGAATTTAAAAAGGTATTGGAACATTTAAAAACAGAATATTCGCACCTGCAAATTGGGCGCGCGAGTGCTTCACTTGTAGAAAGTGTGATGGTGGAAGCATACGGCTCAAAGCAGCCCTTAAAAAATTTGGCAAATATTTCTGTTCCCGATGCTAAAACTGTTCAGATCCAGCCATGGGATAAGGGTTTGTTAAAAGCTATTGAAACAGGTATTCAAATGGCTCAACTAAATCTTACTCCTTCCAATGATGGAATTGTGATTCGCATTAATATTCCACCTTTAACTGAAGAGCGTCGTAGAGATTTGACCAAGGTAGTTGGGAAATTGGCGGAAGAAGCTAAAATTAGCGTACGTCACCATCGCCAAGCCTCTATGGACAAGCTTAAATCAATGGAAAAGGGTAAGGAAATTACAGAAGATGAATTAAAAGGAGCAGAGAAGAGACTTCAGGAAAAAGTAGATAGCGCAAATAAAGATATTGAAATGTTGGCTAAGAATAAAGAAAAAGACGTAATGACGGTGTAGTTTTAAGCTCAAACCCTAATCTTTAATTTGGAAATTGATGAGTATTTTTCTTACAATTGTAGCTTTTATTGCTATTTTCTCTATTTTAGTTCTTGTACATGAGTGGGGTCATTTTATTGTAGCACGTAAAAATGGTATTAAGGTTGAAGAGTTTGGTTTTGGGTTGCCTCCACGCATTTGGGGTAAGCGCAAAGGAGAAACGCTCTACTCAATTAACGCTATTCCGTTTGGTGGTTTTGTAAAGTTGTTAGGAGAGGATGCTCATGACGCTAAAATGCTCAAGAATCCGCATAGTTTTAGTAGTAAATCTATTAGAGTTAGGTCGGCAGTGATTTTGGCTGGCGTGTTTATGAATTTTATTTTGGCCTATGTGCTTTTGACAATTGGCTTTTTGTTTGGAATACAGCCATTAATTTTGAATGCGGATGATGTTTATACAAACGTTAAAAATGGGGTGATGCAAATCCAACCTGGAATCATAATCAAAGATGTTAAACAGGGTGGGCCGGCACAAATTGCAGGCTTAAAAGCTGGTGATGTTATACTTACTATTAATGGCAAAAAGCCAACTTCTGGTGACGATATTGCAAAAATCATTACTACGACCCAAAAGCAAACTTTAGAAATTTTGCAGTCCAATGGTGGCGCAAAGAGCTACGATTTACAGGCACAAGCTGGAAATGATGTTGGATATTCTATTTATGAATATGCGTTTTTCCCAAGACTTAAAATTCATGATGTTGTAGATACATTTGCTAAAGCAGGGCTCGCCAAAGGAGACGTAATAATTAAGCTGAACGATCGCGAAATTTTTACGCAAAAGGATTTTGATGAAATCTTGCAAAATACGAATGAACTCAAATTTATGGTTTGGAGAGAAGGCCAAATTGTAAATATACCAATCAATTTGCCAGTAAAAAATAGAGTAATTGTGAATAATGTATTTTCCAATACGCCCGCGGAAAATGCAGGCTTAAAACCGGGTGATGTTATAACCAAAATCGGTGATCAGCAGATTTCTTTCCCTCAGCAGTTGATGGAAGTTACTCATAAATCGCCAAACCAGAAGTTGCAATATTTTATTATGCGCGATGGAAAGGAAGTTCAAATCGAAATAGCTCCAGATAAAAATGGTTTAATAGGTATCGGTCTATCGGTTTTGGATTCTTTTCAAAATAAATCAATTAGTTTATATGAGGTAGATGGAATAACTTCTATTACCAAAATTAACAATATTAAATATGGTATCGGTGAAGCCTTGAGTAAGGCATTTAGTGAATCTGGCCGCTTGGCGGTTTTAACTATAGATATGTTTGGTAATGTAATTCGCTCATTTGTTACTAAATTTACAATTCCAGAAGGTGTAGCAGGTCCAGTTGGAATTGCCCAAATGACTTACACTTTTGTGCAGGAAGGCGCTTTGTCTTTAATGAGGTTTATGGCTTTGCTTTCACTTAGTTTGGCTATAATAAACGTTTTGCCGTTTCCGGCACTGGATGGAGGAAGATTTTTGTTTATTGTGATTGAGTTGGTGCTTGGACGCAGGCTTAGTGCCAAATATGAATCTATCATTCATGGCGTTGGTTTTGTTATTTTGATGGGTTTAATTTTGGCTGTCACCTATAGCGACATTTTAAAATTATTTTAGAAGTCGTTAATAATTTTGTTGCGATGTTATGTGATTTACTTTGAGGTATTATTGAAACTTTGGACAAAATATTTTCAATTATGATTCGCCACTCTAGCAGTAGTATGGTGCAAGGGTGGCGACTCAACTGGTAGATTTTTGAATGTTAGGGAAAGAACATCTTGTTAGAAGAAAAAAATATACTATACTTGGTGACGTGGGTTAAAAAAAAATTAAAAAAAATCTAAATTCCCTGATTTTTTTATTTAGTTTTCTCCCGATAATCAGTTTCGACTTTACGCCCACTCTCTTTTTTCTGTCTCCTTTTTTGTGAAGTACTATGGATAAGAAAGCCTTTTGGGAGCAAATCCTTGCCAAACTTTTTGCAACTGCTAACAAGCAGCATATTTTGAGCTTTTTTAAGGATACTGTAGTAGTTGATGTGAAAGAAGGTGTTTTGACGATTGGTGTCCCTTCTATTTTTGCAAAAGAGTTTGTTCGTGAACGTTATCATTTAAAGATTTTACAATTTGCGCAGGAGCTTGATTCTTCGATCCGTGATTTGCAGTATGAAATCATGACAGTTTTAGTTGATCAGGAGCATCCAGATAAAATTGATTTGGGTATTTTTAAAGATTTAAAAGAACCTACAATACGCAAAGTTCCAAATAAAATGGAAGTGATTGTGGATGGTACGATGCGCAGCAAGATGATGAAATATCATCTTAATAAATTTATTCCTGGCTCTAATAATAGGCTTGTTCATGCGGCATGTACCGCTGTGGCTGCAAAACCTGGTGATATTTATAATCCACTTTATTTATATGGGCAGGTAGGGCTTGGCAAGACACATCTTTTGCAGGCTACTGGTAACGAAATTTTAAAGAATTATCCAAATAAACGGGTCATTTATATGACTGCGGAGAAATTTATTAATGAAATTATTGATGCGATTGGAAAAAGACATACAAAGCCATTTAAAGAAAATTATCGTAATGTCGATTGTTTAATTGTTGATGATATTCAGTTCTTTGCAAATAAAGCTACATCTGAACAGGAATTTTTTCATACTTTTAATGAGCTTTATGACGCTGGTAAGCAATTAATAATGAGCGCTGATCGTCCTCCACGTGAGCTTGATGGCTTGGATGATCGCTTAAGAAGCCGTTTTGCAATGGGCATGGTTATTGAAGTTTGTTTGCCGGATTTTGAAACCAGAGTCGCAATTTTACAAGAAAAGGCGCAGGAGTATGCAGAGTTTATTGATCGAGAAGTTTTGGAATTTATTGCTTACAATGTTAATTCCAGTGTGCGTGAAATGATTGGCATTTTAATTAACGCAATTGCTTTGGCAAAACTGGAACATACAACACCTACTATTCGTTCTGTTGCTGATGCAATTAAAAAACTTAATAAAACCGAAGATTTAGTTGGGTTTAATATTAATGATGTTAATAAGCGAGCAGTAAGAACCTTGGATGACATTATTGATTTAGTCGCAGGTTATTATAAAATTCCACGTACAGATTTAATTGGAGAAGAACGCCGCAAAGAGGTCATGATCCCAAGGCAAATTTGTATGTATCTGATTCGTGAAATTCTAGATCATTCTTACGAAACAATTGGAGAGAATTTTGGAGGGAGAAATCATACAACTATTCTGCACTCATGTAATAAAATCGTTGAGCAGCTCAAGGTTGATCAACGGTTGATGCGCGATATAAATGCTTTAAAAAGAGAAATGGGGGTGTAATTTTTAATTGTTTTTGTTATACTTTTTCCAGCTTTTTTATTTTTAATTAATCTATGCGTAATAGGGTTTATCGCAAGCGTTCTTCGGATTATTTACTTCCGTTTTTATCAATCGTTGGGATCGGCATAATTATAATAATTGCTTTTCAACTTTTTGGTTATTTTAAAGGAAAAACTGGTGATGTTTATTTTTATATCCCACAGGGTGATGCCAAGATTTTGACATATGGAACTTCTGAATGGGTTGAAGCGTTTAATGGAACAAAATTGTTGGCGGGAGATTCAGTTAAAACCTTAAGTAATTCCAAAATGGTGTTACAGTTTGATAATGGTAGTGTAATTAGACTTGATCAAAATTCAGCATTAACACTAAAAGATATAAGTAAAACGGGAGATTCGGAGAAAATTTCCGTAAATCTGGATTATGGTTCCGCTTGGGTAAATCGCTTAGTGACAGAGGATATTAAGTCTTCTAAGTTTGAAGTTCGATCTGAGCACATGTTGGTAAAAGATGTTGGTAGTATTATTGAGCTAGAAAAGGGCACTGAATCGGAAACTGTGCGTGTGTTTAAAGGATCAATTAAAGTTGATATTTTTGCCAATGAAGAAAATAAAAATGAAGTTGCGGATACTAAAGAGGTGGGGGTAGGTCAGGAATTGCATTTAGATGCAGCGACCATCAAAGCTTTTAAAAATCGTGAAAATCCATCTCCTTTGATTGCTATAAGAGATGATTTTAAAGTAACAAATTGGTATAGTTGGAATATTGCAGAAGATGAAAAGCCTACAGATTTTTCTAAAGTTCAAAATGTTGGTACAGTTTTAAATCAAACTTCGGAATTAAATTCTACGGAACAGGTTCCAGCGCGTACACAAATGGATATATCTTCAACGCAAACTGTCCAACAAACTCAATCGACTCAGGTCGCAAATTCGAATGTTTTGCCTAAAGTAACAATTACTTCTCCGACTCAGCCAGAAGTTACTATTACAAATGGGACTTTAAGTATTAGTGGAAATGTTTCCAGTGGAACCGCTAAAATTTTTGTAAAGCAAACTTTGGCAGGAGCAACAGAGGATTATCAACTACAGAAATATAAAGTTGGTGATACAACATTTAAATATAATATTTCGGAAGCATATGGAAACCTGAAACCAGGTGACAATACATACGTTTTTTATGGAGTTGATGTAGATGGTCGCAAGGGTAAGGATCTTTCACAAATTGTAGTTCATTACAACAAGGAGGGTGCTGCTACGCAGACTCAAGCTACTCCAGGTAGTCAAACCCTTACTGCACCAAAAGTCCTAAGCTATAACGGAACACAGGTTTCTGAAGTTACGGTTGGCGTAGTGAAAATAATTGGTGAGGTGCATGGTGCAGAAAAAGTCATTGTAAATGGTTATGCTTTAAGCAAATTCGTTCCTGGCTCTTCGAGCTGGTTGTATTATGCTAATGAAAATGGAGGTAATTTAAATCCGGGATTGAATGAGTATGAAGTTTATGCTG
The DNA here is from genome assembly GCA_964582265.1 of uncultured Candidatus Peribacteria bacterium. Taxonomy (GTDB): domain Bacteria; phylum Patescibacteriota; class Gracilibacteria; order UBA1369; family UBA1369; genus JBAZYK01. Next base: position 54,763 of record CAZOQT010000001.1, on the reverse strand, counting down.
TTGATGCCAATGGCAAGGAAAGTGAGCGTGTTAAGTTTACAATTACTTATAAAAAAGCAGTCACTCAAACTCAGTCATCTTCACAGACACAGACTCAAAGTACGCCGTAATAAAAAAATATTTTTTTAGTAAAGGTATTTGGCCTTGTTAAGGTTGTGTTCGTCGTTCGTTTTACTGTAAACGACTTCGCCAGTTTCTGGTTTAGTCAAATAATAAAAGTAGGAGCTGCTTTCGGGATTTAGCGCTGCCAAAATACTGTCCAGTCCTGGATTGCTGATGGGGCCAGGTGGCAACCCAATTATTTTTCGTGTGTTGTAAGGTGAATCAGCTTGTAGATCGCTTTGCTTGATACTGTTGTCATTTTTTAAATATAAAAGGGTGGCATCTGCGCCTAATTGCCAGTTACTGTCTAAGCGCTTCCAGAGCACTCCAGCTACAATTGGGCGATCTTTGTCTGTTCTTACTTCTTTTTCCACAATGGAAGCCATAGTTATGATATCGTACAAGGAGCGGGCATTATTTGAAAATCCTGCTGGCAATTTTTTTTGAAAATTTTTCAGCATTAAATCTATTAAATCTTCATTATTGTAATTACCGCCATTGATGAAGTAGGTATCAGGAAATAAGTATCCTTCCAAGGGATAGGGGAGTGTTTTTATTTTTGCCTCATCCAAAAAAGGATATTTCTTGTAATTAGAGAAATTTTTCGCGGCTGCAATGAATTCCCCGGGGGCAATTACTCCAGCTGTAACCAGTTTCTGGTCGATGTCTTTAATGCCGTATCCTTCAGGTATTGTTAATGAAATTTCACCCTGTTTAATGTCGGTAATTTTATTAACAATCTGCTCAGCCGTCATGGCTTTGTTTAGAATAAATCGCCCAGCGATAATTTTTCGATCAAAATCATTCCATTTAATATAGGTTTTAAATGAATCACTATCCAAAATTAGATCTTTATTTTTTAGCTTCTCGGCGATGGTATTAAGATTTTCTCCACTTTTAATTATGACAGAAATATTGGTCGTATCTGTTATATCTACGGGTGTTTCAAGATTGAATCGGTATTTTGAATAAGAATACCAGCCGTAAAGGCCGGAAATCGTTAAAACAGCAATAAGAACAACAAGCAATTTGCGGCTTTTTCTTTGTCTGTTATGGCCGTAGTATCTAAATTGATCCAAAGTTATGGATTTTAAGATTTAATTTAAGCTCCAGGGAAGCCAAGTCCGCCCATGATATCCTTCATTTTATCGGCAGCAATCTGTTGAGACTTCTTAATTGCCTTGTTGAAGGCCTTTACCAGGCTGTCCTGTAATTTTTTTGCATCTTGTCCTTCGGCAAAGGTTACAGATACAACTTCCTGTTCACCATTAATAGTAACAATGACGCCGTCTACCTCGGCTTCTATGTGAATATTTTTAAGTTCTTGTTTGACTTGCTTGGCTTGTTTCTGCAGTTTGTATAAATCCTTAGCTTTATCGAACATAGGTTTGATTAGTGATTATTAATTAGAATTTGTAGTTTTTTGTAGTTTGAGACTTTTTTATTGTAATAAGCCAAGTCCAAGCCGTCAACTTACGTAAGTATAAAAAATATTGCGTTATAAACTCTTTTCGGGTAGACTTCCTCTGCTTGAACCCAAGTTAGCGAGGTTCTTTAAAGCATGTATATCAAAATTTTGGCTTAAGTATAATATAAATCTTATAAACTTAATATGGAAACAATTACGCTAGAGGCTAAAAGCCGTGACATCAAAGTATCTCCAATGTTTCTGCGCAAAAATCGCAGAATTCCTGCTGTTTTCTATGGCCACAAGGAAAATAGTTTAACAGTTGATGTTGATTATCAGGAATTTAGAAAAGCTTTCAAGAAAGCTGGTTCTAATCAGGTGGTTGAGTTAGTAATTGACGGCAAAAAGAAGCCAGTTTTGATTCATGAAGTTCAATATAATCCATTAACAGATAACGTTGATCATATTGATTTTCTTCATGTAAATATGAATGAAGAAATTACAGCAAACATTCCAGTTGTTCTTACTGGAATTGCTCCTGCGGTTAAGAATTTTGGCGGTATTTTGACTACACTTAAACATGAAGTGGAAGTTCGCTGTTTGCCAACACACTTACCTCAATCTATTGAAGTTGATGTTTCTACTTTGGAACAATTGCATAGTGCTGTACACGTTAAGGATCTTAAATTGTCTGCACAGGTTAAAGTTCACGGTAGCCCAGATGATGTAGTTGTAACAGTAGTTGCACCAAAACTTGTAGAAGAAGACGCATTACCACAGGCTCCAACGGAAGAGGCGGCTCCTGCGGTTGGTGCTCCGGCGGCTCCTGCGGCAGAAAAAGCTCCAGAAGCAGAGAAGAAAGCGTAATATCAAATCATCGTTCAAATTTTGTGTTCAAAAGGATCCACTGCGTTGGGTCCTTTTTTGTTTCCAATTTTTTGATTTTAAATTTAATATGGCAAAGGCAATTTTTATTTTTAACCTTTTTGAATGAAGGCTTTGCGCATGATTATCAATGAAATTGATCCTTTTTTAACTTCGTGTCTTTTAAAAATTTTAGATTTGATGGGATGGGGGAGGTTGGCGCAAGTTGCACGTGGTAGAGTTTTGCGATTTTTGGGCTATAAAATTGGTAAAAAAGCTTCGCTTTCTTCAGGCGTAAGGATTGGGCAAAGAAAAGATCCACTTTATATTGGGGATGGGACTTTTGTTAATCAAAACGTTTATTTTGATGCGACTGCACCTGTTATAATTGGCAAATACTGTGATATAGGTTACAACGTGGTTTTTGCAAGTTCCAAACATGAACTAGTAAGTAACTACAATATTAATAGACCAGTTGCTCCTTCTGAGCCAATTACGGTAGAGGATCATGTTTGGATTGGTTGCAACGCCGTCTTGTTATCCGGAGTAAAAATTGGCAAAGGTTCGGTTGTGGCTGCAGGAAGTGTAGTCACTAAAAATGTACCACCCGGAGTAATGGTGGCTGGGATCCCCGCCAAAGTAATAAAAAATTTGCACTAATTGATTAGTTTTTCCAGCAGACGACGCTTAGCTTCCTGGTCTTCTTCGTTTATGTTTTTTTTGGCTTGGTCGATAATGTTTTGAACTGCACTTTGACTTGGTTTAAGCTCAAGATTTAGCTTGTCACCTATTTTTAAGTTTGGCCTAAGGTTTTCTGGGATATCTTTTAATGGCCAAAAAATTTGTTCTTTAAGTTTAGGTATTTCCAGCATCACAAAGTCACGGTCGATATTGGCGACCGTGACTTCAGTTGTGAGTGCTAAATTGTTTGAATTGGATATTTCCATTTTTGTTTTTGTGTTTTGATTATTTGTTAATTAAATATCCAGCAATGATTGGAGCAAGAATTAAGGCAATTGTGTTAATAACTTTAATCAAAGAGTTGATTGCAGGGCCAGCGGTGTCCTTGAATGGGTCACCAACTGTGTCACCAATAACTGCAGCTTTGTGAGCATCAGAGCCCTTTCCACCAAAGTAACCAGTTTCAATGTATTTTTTAGCGTTATCCCAAGCTCCGCCACCCGTACACATTTGGACAGCAAGTAAGAAACCAGTAAGGATAACTCCACCAAGCATACCACCAAGAGCTAAAGGCCCAAGTGCTGGTGTTAACCCAACAATTAAAGTAGCAAGTACTGCAATTGAAGCAGGGAAGATCATTTGGCGTAAAGCTGCTTTAGTTACAATGTCCACACATCGGCCATATTCTGGTTTTTCTTTGCCAGTCATAATACCTTTGATTTCACGGAATTGGCGTCGAACTTCTTCTACTACTTTATATGCTGCTTTTCCTACTGACTCCATGCATGAAGCTGCAAAAAGGAATGGAAGCAAACCACCAATAAATAGACCAATCATCACACGATAATTTGTAATGTCGAACACAAATTTAGCTTGTGGTGCATGAGCTGATAACTCTTCTGTGTACGCCTGGAATAAAACAAGTGCAGCCAGTGCCGCAGAACTTATGGCATAACCTTTTGTTACAGCTTTTGTAGTGTTTCCAACTGCGTCAAGAGCGTCTGTGTTTTTACGTACTTTTTCTGGAAGACCAGTCATTTCTGCAATACCACCGGCGTTATCTGTAATTGGACCATAAGAATCAGTCGCAATAACCATGCCCGTAGTAGAAAGCATTGCTACAGCTGCAATGGCGATACCATAAATGCCTCCGTTTGGACCAAGCATTGAATTTGAACCAAAGTAATATGAAAGATAAATACCAACTACAATCAAAAGAACCGGTAATACTGTGCTTTCTAGTCCAACTGCTAGTCCAATAATAACGTTAGTACCTGCGCCAGTTTCGGAAGCTTTAGCAATTTTCTTAACTGGACTGTAGGCAGTTGAAGTGTAATATTCAGTGATTATATTAATGAAGAAAGTAATACCAAGACCAACTAATCCCGCAAAGAAAATATTAATGTCTTTGATAAAATAATCGTTGGCAAAATAGAAACCAATCGCAGATAAAATTCCAGTTACAAGCATACCCTTATAAAGCGCCCCCATAATGTTCTTTTTGCGACCGAGTTTTACAAAGAAAGTTCCAATAATGGAAGCAACAACCGCAATTGCGCCTAATGCCATTGGATATTCAACTCCGGCTGTTCCAATAGTGTCGGTCAAAGTTGAGGATGCCAAGATCATGGCAGCAATCAATGTAACAGCATAAGTTTCAAATAGGTCAGCACCCATTCCAGCACAGTCACCAACGTTATCACCAACATTGTCTGCAATTACTGCAGGATTTCTTGGATCATCTTCTGGAATGTTTTTTTCAACTTTACCTACAATGTCTGCACCTACATCGGCAGCTTTGGTAAAAATACCTCCACCAATGCGGGCGAATAATGAAATAAGTGATGCACCAAAGCCAAAGCCAATCAAAAGTTTTGGAGCGTCGCCAACAGAAATGCCCATTACATTTACAAAAATGTAATAAAATCCGCTAACACCAAGAAGCGCAAGTCCCACAACGGCAAGACCAGTTACTGAACCACCTTTAAAGGCTACAGAAAGAGCTTCTTGCAGACTGTTTTTAGCAGCTTCAGTAGTTCTTACATTCGCTCTCACAGAAACGTTCATACCAATATATCCGGCAAGCCCAGAAAAAACTGCACCAACAACAAAGCTTATTGCTGTAAGAATATTGTCGTTATGTTGACCCTTTGGCAATACGAAGGCCAAAATTAAGAATATAACGATTGCAAAAAGCAAAATCGTAATTGATTGACGATTTAAGTAAGCCATGGCTCCTTCTTGAATTGATTTACTTATTTCGATCATTTTTTCGGAACCGCGTGGCTTTTTCATTACATTAAAGGTCAACACGACCGCATATAATAGAGCCAAGATGCTAATTCCAATAGCGATCATTGGTACATTTAGAACAGGCATATGCTGTTTAATTAAGGATTAAAAAATATTTTTAAGTTAGATGTGGCATTCTTGCCATTTCACGGATACAAATTCTAGCGTAACTTGTCAATTTCATAAAATCTTTTCGTATACTTTGATTTGATAATATGGTGGTTTTGTGGTTTTACTAGAGTTGTTTTATTTATAAGAAAAAACGTGGATATTTCGATTGATTTTGGTGCTTCGACGATTGACATTGCTTATTGGCAGGATGTGGCTCATAAACTTGGGCAGAAAAGAAAACTTTGGTGCATCAAAAGTTTTGAGAGAAATAAGGTTTTTGCTGACCACGACCTGCAAAAATTTTTCAAAAAAGCAGAAATAGATTTGCCAGCGATAAAAAAAAATGGCGGTAAAGTTTTTGTGACTGGTGGTAGAAATAGGTTTTTCCCTGCTAAAATGCAAAGTGTCCCTTTAATAAAGGTTCCGGAAATTGAAGCAATTGGAAGGGGTGGATATTTTTTGTGGAAAGGATCGGTTCCGGTTGGTAATAATTTTTTAGTTGTAAGTATGGGGACTGGCACTTGCATGGTTAAGGTTAGAACAGGCAAAAAAGGTTATATAAGGAGTGAGCATGTTGGCGGAACTGGTGTTGGCGGAGGGACCTTTATGGGGCTTTGCCGTTTGCTGCTAAAAGAAAGTGATCCTGTAAAGTTGCAAAAACTTTTTTTGAAAGGCAATAAGTCTAAAGTTGATCTTAGTGTAAAAGATATTATTGGGAGCGGAATTGGTTTGGTTCCTGCCAAGGCAACTGCTTCTAACTTGGGCAAACTGGCAAGAGATATTGAATTTGACACTGCCGATTTAGCTTCTGGAATAGAAAACCTGATTGGCCAAACGATTGGTATTTTAGCCGTTTTTGCGGCTAAATCTTCTATGTGTTCGGAGATTTTGTTAGCAGGAAAACTTACCAGAATGAAGCGGATTATTGGCATAATTAAAAAACTGGGTGTGATTTATAATATTAAAATTGTGGTACCAGAAGATTCAGCTTATGTGGGGGCTTTGGGTGCTGGATTTTTTGGTTGATTGCATATAAAATGCCACTGCTTTTAAAATTTAAACCAATATTTATGGAACATCAAAATCACCAAGATCATCAAAATCATTCAGGGCATAGTGATCAAAATGGGCAGCATCATGCTAATGAAAGTCATGGCGGACATAGTGGAAAAGGCTTTTTTGCAAATATGCCAGCTTTGCCAAAAGTTGATTTTAAAGGTGTGAATTTGGAAAATTTTAAAAGAGGTTTAATGGATATTTTGGAAATGCTTAAATTGAATAAAGCAAAGTTCCATGAAGTTGCAGCAAGAGAAAGCGAAGGACTGGGAATTGCACTTACTTATTTTGTTTTGGCGGCTTTGCTTTCTGCGCTTGGCCCTGTAGTTTTTGGGTATAGAGTGCCAATTTTAGGAACAATTAGAATGGACATTGGAAATGCCTTAATTGGTGCACTGCTTCAAATAGTGGGTGGGGTTTTATTTGTTTATGTATCGCACTTCATTTCTGGAAAATTTGGAGGCAAGGCTCATATTAGCGGATATTATAGGGTAATGGGCTATGTGTCTTTATTGATGGTTTTTGGATTTTTAACTTTTATTCCTATTTTGATGAGTTTGGCTTCACTTTGGGCTTTGGTCGTAAGTTTTATTGCCATTCGTGAAACTCAATCGCTGGATAATGCCAATACTTTTTTTGTAATGCTTCTTACGATGTTTGTAGGTGCGGTAATTTTTTCTATTATTGGTAGTTTTGGCTTTGGTACTGGGTATTCATATTTTGGTTCTGGAGGTCCTTTCACTTTGTAATAAAGTGGACAAGTTTAATAATTTAAATTCATTTAAGGGGAAGCGCAAAATCACAATGCTTACTGCGTATGATTATCCGACCGCCAAAGTTTTAGCACAGGCGGGGATAGATGTGTTATTGGTTGGCGATTCGCTTGGCATGGTGGTTTTGGGCTTCTCTGACACTAAATCTGTCACATTGGATGATATGATCAGGCACACCGGGGCGGTGGTTAGGGGAAGGGATGCTGCTAAAAAACAAGTTGCTGGTGATAATGTTGAAATTGGATTTAAAAATGAGACTTTGGTAATTGCAGATTTGCCAGTTCAGGCAGTTTCTACAATTGGTACTGCTTTGCGCTCTGCGCGTAAATTGTTGGAGGAAACTGGCGCAGATGGTGTAAAGGTTGAAGGTAATCCTAAAATTATTCAAGCGTTGCGTGAAGCCGGTGTGAAAGTGATGGGGCACACAGGACTTAAGCCCCAGCAAGTTGAAAAAAATGGAGTACGTGGACGGGATCAGGTTGAAGCTGAATCTATTTTTAATGAATCGTTGGAAATAGAAAAAGCCGGTGCGTTTGCAGTTGTTTTGGAATGCGTGCCGCCAGCTTTGACGGGTAGAATCACTGCGGCTGTTAATATTCCTGTAATTGGCATCGGGGCTGGCAAAAACTGCGATGGTCAGGTTTTGGTTAGTAGCGATATGTTGGGACTATATAACGATTTTAAGCCAAAGTTTGTGCGAAAATATGCTGATTTTTCTGAGCAAATTTTGGCAAGCGCAAAACAGTTTATAAAAGACACAGAAAGTGGTAATTTCCCTTCGGATAAAGAAAGTTTTTAATCGCGATAAAGTTTAGTTTTATGGAAGTAATTACATCAATAAAGTTGATGCAGGATTCAACGACAGCTTTAAAAATACAAGGTAAGAAGCTGGGTTTTGTTCCTACTATGGGTTTTTTGCATGAAGGACATTTGAGTTTGGTAAAAAAGGCAAAGGAAGAATGTGACATTGTTGTGGTAAGCATTTTTGTAAATCCAACGCAGTTTGGTCCTGAAGAAGATTTTGCAAGATACCCACGCGATTTAGAGAAAGATAAAAACATGTTGGAAGGTTTATGTGATTATATTTTTTGTCCTAAGGAGGAAGAAATGTATGGATCTGCCCCCACCGTCACTTTTAAGGTAGCAGACAACCTCAAAGGTTGCCTGTGTGGCTTATCACGCCCTGGCCATTTTGAGGGAGTGGCTCTTGTTTTAAGTAAATTGTTTAATATCATTCGGCCAAATTTGGTTTATATGGGGCAAAAAGATTTTCAGCAAACTGTGGTGGTGCGGCATTTAATTGAAGAGCTTTTTTTTGGAGCGCAATTGGTGACTTGTCCGACTATCCGTGAAGTGGATGGATTGGCCAAGAGTTCCAGAAATGTGTATTTAAGTTCAGAAGAACGAAAAAAAGCACCACTTATTTATAAGGGGTTGATACTGGCTAAAAATGAGTTTGAAAGGGGGGAACGTGATCAGGAAAAAATCGTTTCATTAGTGAATAAATTTTTTATACAATCGGGTTTTGATAAGATAGATTATGTTGATTTGCGTGCGGTAAATGATCTTGGCAAGGTTTTAAAAATTGAGGATGAAGTTGTACTTGCAACTAGTGTATATTTGGGCAAAACCAGGTTGATTGATAACATCATATTAAATGAAGCTAAAAGGTAAAAAAGTCTTGCTGGGGGTGAGTGGAAGCATTGCCGCTTATAAAGTGCCGCAGTTAATAAGGCTGCTGCAAAAGGAAGGGGCTATTGTGCAGGTGCTGATTACCCAAAATGGACAAAAATTTGTGAGTAAGCTGGTGCTGGAAGCACTTACGGGTATGACAGTAATAAGTGATTTATTTGAGGATGGCTTTAAAAATCATATCGGACCGGCAAGGTCAGCTGATGTAATTTTAGTTGCACCTGCAACTGCTAATTTGCTGGGTCGTTTATCTTTCGGTTTGGCTGATGATGTAATTTCCTCAACTGTTTTAGCGGCAAAAGTTCCGGTATTGATTGCTCCGGCCATGAATACAGCCATGTGGGAAAATATTTTAGTCCAAGAAAATGTTCAAAAATTAAAAAGAGTTTATACCGTGATTGATCCGGAAAAAGGGGATTTGGCTTGTGGTGAAGTCGGGGAAGGCCGATTAGCTAATCTTGAATATTTAGTTGATGAAGTAGTTAAGGCTGTGACTAAGCAAGATTTAAAAGGAAAAAGTGTTTTAATAACTGCTGGGTCTACGCGGGAATTTTTTGATCCAGTGCGCTTTTTATCTAATAGCTCAAGTGGGAAAATGGCTCTGGCGTTGGCTAAAGAGGCTTTTTATAGAGGCTCAAATGTTACGATTGTAACTGGAGCTGTAAGTGTGGCTTTTCCTGATTATGTCAAATTTATTAAGGCTGAATCAGCAAATGAAATGGGTAATAGTGTAGCAAATATTTTAAAAAATAAGCAGCTTTGCCCCGATGTTTTTATTGCCGCTGCGGCAGTTAGCGATTACCGTTTTGCTCAAAGATCTTCAAAGAAGATTAAAAAAAATGATCGTAATCTGAAAATTGATTTGTTACCCAATGTGGATATTTTAGGTATGGTTTTGGAGCAACGTATAAAGCTAAAAAAGAAAATTTTTATTGCTGGTTTTGCTTTGGAAGATTTTGCGGATAAATCTAAATTAAAAAAGATGATAGAAGCTAAATACAAAAGAAAGCCGGTTGATTTATTGGTCGTAAATTCATTATCAGCCATGCAAAGCGATTTTTCTGACTATTTTTTGATGGATAGTGCAAATTCAAAAAGGCCTATAATAGTTAAATCTGCCCCAAAAGATAATATATCAGAAAACATTTTTAATCACATAGTCAAATCCATTTAGGTTAAAAGGGGATATTCTGGCTTAATTATGGACTTTGCGCATTCTCAAATGGGGTTTTTTCGGGTATAATATTAAGAATATTATTACCGCAATATGGCAGAAGATAAAGGTGGGCAAAATCAGAAAAGTCAGGATTCAAAAAAAAATGAATCTAAAAAACCTACCGAAAATCAGGAAAATGGCAAAGAGAATGTGGAGAAAAAACGTCGTCGTAGACGTAGACATCGCCGCAGGAAATTGAATTCTCTTAAACAAGAAGTTGGTACGTCGTTAAATAATAAAAAAGAAAAGTCTGACGAGAACAAACCTGTAAAAAGGAAAGTTCAGATAGATAAAGCAAAGACTAAGGTCGCTAAACCAAGCCCGGAGTTAAATTCGGAGATTGCTGCTCAACCGCAATCTGTTGTAGAGCCAGCGCCGCAGAATGAATTTGAGTCAGTGTCTGCAACTCCTTCTTTGCAAGATTTTTTGGCGAAGGAGGAAAAGACCGTACCGGAGCCAGTGCAACCGGAAGAGCCAGTGCAACCGGAAGAGCCAGTGCAACCGGAAGAGCCAGTGCAACCGGAAGAGCCAGTACAACCGGAAGAGCCAGTACAACCAGAAGAGCCAGTGCAACCGGAAGAGCCAGTACAACCAGAAGAGCCAGTACAACCAGAAGAGCCAGTGCAACCGGAAGAGCCAGTACAACCGGAAGAGCCAGTACAACCGGAAGAGCCAGTACAACCGGAAGAGCCAGTGCAACCGGAACCAGCTACTCAAGCTACTTGGGCGCAACCTTTTCAAGAAATAACTACTAAGCCAGAATCGGATCCTCAGATCCAGCCTACTGAAGAAGAGGAGGTTGTTTTGGCACCAAAACCAGAACCAGAACCAGAGGTTCAGCCGATCGTGGAAGAATCAGCTCCAGAATTGCAGCCAATGCCGCCAGTTGAAAAGGCAGAAATTGAAGAAATTAAACCATCTTTTGTTGCTCATGAAGACTTGGCAAAAAGCTGGGATGAAATTCATGTAGCTCGTCAAAATCAACCTGAGCGACGCGTAGAAGATCAACATTATGAATCACTTGAAGAAAAAACAGACGGTTCTGCTCATGACCCTGCAACGCAAGGATCTGCAGGAAGTTTTTCGGCTTCTTTAAAAGAACTTTGGCAAAAAATTACTGGTGGCATGAGTGGAATTAATTCAGGTATTTTGAAAACATGTTTGATGTTAGTGGGGCTTGTATTAATGGTTTACTTGGCAATTACTTTTCATGTTTATCAGCGTGTTTATGATTGGGCTTGGAACTTAACACATCCACCTAAAGAGCCTGTTATTGAAATCAGTGTTAAAGAAGAAAATTTAGTAACATGGGGGATTAGACAATCATTGATTTTGGCTTCTAATAAGGGTGCTATTGGTGATCAGTTAAGACCAGAGATTGTGGCCTCATTATTCTTTGGAAAATTAGCTGAATTAAAAGCAGAAGGTGAAATTGGATTAACCGCCGCGTACTATTTTGGTACTTTGCAGGATATTGCCGCCGAATCTACACGCTTTATTACTTATGTGCAGCATTTACGCACGGTACTGGATGTATACCAAATAGATATCTATGCCATGCTTGATCAGACTACTCAAAGAGAAAAAAAGCTTTATGATTATCTGGAGTTACTCAAAAATATCAGAGAAAAAACCAATCAATATTATAAAGAGCTTTCAACCGATTTGGATAATCTAAAAATTTCGTACGATAGTTTAAATGGGGATAGATCACGCTATGAAACAGACTTTTTTGTTTCAATGCAAAATTTTGCTGGTGAAAAGTCTGACTTTTTGTTAAAGGGCTTTGTGGATATTGCTCAGAAGCAAGCAAGTTTAAAGGCTCGCGTAAATGCTTTATTCCGTTTACAAACCTATTATACACAGGCAATACAGAGGCTTGATGTGCGTATTAAAGCAGTAGATAGTAATAAAGAGGCTTTAATTAATGGCATACATGTTACGAATATTCCTGGCGCCAATCTGAACATTATTATTCCTGGAACTGCGCCATAATATGGAGTAGAATGCGGCTGGGTAAAGAGATTTGAGCCGCTTTTATGGTTACGATCGACGACATAATAAGGAAAGCAGGTGAATATATTCCACATTTAGATGCGGCTAGGATACGCAAGGCTTATTTGTATTCAGAAAATGCGCATCAAGGCTCTTACCGTTTTTCTGGTGATACTTGGATAAGCCACGTTTTGAGTGTCGCAGATAACGTGTTGTCTTTTAAACCAGACGAAAATACTATTCTGGCTGCTTTGCTTCATGATTTGCCGTTTCGTCCGGAAATCAAGGAGCAGTTTGGGGATGATGTTGGTTCTTTGATGTGTGCAATGGAAAAACTTGATAATTTGCATTTACGCCATTCTAATTCTGATTCGGAAACATTAAGGCGTATGTTTTTGGCTATTGCTGAAGATTTAAGAGTGGTGCTCATTAGATTGGCTGATCGTTTGCATAATATGGAAACACTTCAATATGTTCAGCAAAGTAAAAGAAACGCTATTGCTACAGAAACCTTGGAGATTTACGTACCAATAGCCTCTAGACTTGGTATCTATAAAATGAAAACGGGGTTAGAAGATCTGTGTTTTAAATATCTATATCCACAACAGTATGAAGATATTAAGACTCAGCGTGATGATTATATGCGCCAAAAAGAAAAAGTAATTGATTACATGATCAATGAACTTAAAGTTTTTTTGGATGCTCATGGAATTAAGGCAGAGGTGGAAGGTCGTTTAAAAAATCTTTATAGTATTTATGTAAAATTAAAGCTTAAAAATCGCACTTCGATCAGGGAGCTTTTTGATATCTTTGCGATTAGGGTGATTTTGCCTTCACGGTTTAACGAAAAGCAAGTTGAACTAACAGATCATCTTTATGCGGTGCTGGGTTTAATTTATAGCCGCTGGGTCCCGCTTGCTAATCGATTTAAAGATTATATTGCCATCCCTAAACCAAATGGCTACAGAAGTTTGCATATTGCGGTAATTGGGTTAACTCCTAAGCCTTTAAATCAGCCAACGGAAATTCAGATACGCTCTCAAAATATGCATGAGCAAGCAGATTTTGGTATTGCTGCCCACTGGTTTTATAAAGAGGCGCAGCCAGAGAAAATTTCTTTAAAGAAGTTGTTTAATACTGATGATAGTGCCATGATGAATGGTAGTTGGTTAACCGGATTGGCACGCTTACATCGTGATTTAAATAAAGATAGCGAGCAGCTAAAACCTTTAAAAGTTGACCTTTTTCAGGATCGAATTTTTGTTTTGACTCCTTCTGGTGACGTTAGAGATCTGCCCAAAGGAGCCACTCCGGTTGATTTTGCATATGCTATTCACACAGATGTTGGTCATAGATGTTTTGGAGCTAAAGTAAATAATGTGATAGTCCCCCTGAATTGTCATCTAAAAAATGGGCAGGTTGTGGAAATTATTACTAAAAATAAACCGGCGCCAAAACTGCATTGGTTATCTTTTGTAAGAACAAGCCAAGCTAAAACTAAAATAAGAAGTTATTTGAAAGGTCTTGATAGCGAAAAAAGTTTTAAAGAAGGTCGGCAAATTCTAAATGCGTCGCTGCAAGATATGGGTTTTGCGCCGCTGGATGATAACCTGAGTTTACTTAAGAAGTATAGTAATCAAAAACTTTCTTATAAAGATCGCAGAACTTTGGTTGAGAATGTAGGGACGGGCGCCACATTGCCCGCTGTTGTTATTAAGAAAATTTTTGAGCATGAGTCTCCAAATAGTGGGTTGCCGCAAAAAAGTTCGGAATCAACGCAAAATGTAGAAGTAAAAAGTTATGAAAATTCTGTTAAAGAAAATATTCAGCAAGTATTTATTGCTGGTGAGGCTGGTCTGCCATATAAGCTTTCCCAGTGCTGTAAGCCAAGTTTTGGTAATCATATTGTTGGGTATGTAACGCGTGGAGGTTCTGTTCGCATTCATCTTGATCAATGTAAAATATTAAAGCATGCAGATATGGATCGTATTTTGGAAGCAAGTTGGGGGCCTTCCAGTCAACAGCGAAAATATCCTATGCGCATTTTGGTTAGAGCTTTGGATCGCGTTGGGCTTATTCGTGATATTGCGGACGTTGTTGCAAGTTTTAACGTGAGTATTCTTGATTTTTCCTTAAAGGAAAAAATGGATAATTTGATTCAGCGTGAAATGGTTTTAGAAGTTTCTGATCCAAAACAGTTGGCCAGGATCATGGAAAAACTTCAATTAATTAGAAATGTGGTTAAAGTTACTACAAAAAGCTAACTATATTTTAGCTACTTTGTTGGGTTTCACTGATGCTTATTTTAGCGATTATTTTGGGACTCATCATGGTTAGCCCAAGGTAATTATCCAAAAATAAATTGCTAATGTTGTTGAGTTTGTTTTTTTCTGTCGAGTTCATGCGGATGTTTTTTTGCGGATGGGCCTGGTTTGTTAAATATGCCATTAGTTTAATTAGATTGAAATCAACTTTAGTTGGTTTTATCAATCTGTGGCTACATTCATCGCAGCTGATGTGGCCATCGCTACTAAGCCAAATATTGGCATTCCAGCTTTTTTGGCAAAATGAACAGCGTTTTATATCCGGGAGGACTCCCATAAAATTTAGCAGTTTTAATTTGAACTCCTCGATATCCAAAAAATATTGTGTGTGCTGATTTATTTGGTTAAGAGTTTTTTCTAGAAGTTCAAACAGTTCGCGGCCATGTTCATCGCTATAGGTGCTTTTTTCAAAAATTTCCAATAGGGACATTGCAAAAAGTGATTTTTGAAAATCTTCACGAATTCCTTTGAAGTTGGTTTCGGTTTGGCACTGGGTAATTGTGTAGCGGTGTGTTGTCTGGTAAAGCTGAAATCGGCAAATATTTAAGGTTTCCAGGTGGCCGCTAAAGGAGCTGCTTATTTTACGGGCACCTTTGGCGATGGCTTTGATTTTCCCAAGATCGGGACTAAAAATACTAACGAGGTAATCGTATTCGTTTATTTGCTGTTTTCTTAAAATTATTCCACTTACGTGATGATGTCTTTGCATAAGGCGACTAGTTAACAGCAAGTTTGCCTTTTAAGTATTGTTGAACTGCGGTAAAGCTGCTGATGCCGCCAATAATAACAGTGATGATTAATTCCCCAAGGAAAACTTTATCTAAACGTAAATTGCTATAAAAAGCCCATAGATTGCTTTCTTGAATGTTGATCCCTTTGCCTACCATATAAAGAAAAGCCATGCTTAAAATTACTGCAAAGATGCTGTATAAAATCCCTTCAAAAATAAATGGAAGCCTAATAAAGCTGGGAGTAGCGCCAACAAGTCTCATAATGTAAATTTCGTTGCGGCGCGTATAAATAGTTAATTGAATGGCGTTGATAACAACAAGCGTTCCTCCTACAACAAACACCAAAACTATCCAAAAAATTATTTGTCTAACGAATTGATTTATGCGGGTCAGGTTGTCCGTTACTTTAGAAAGAACTACGTTTTCGTTGTCGGCTTCGTTTACAGTGCTATCGCCGGGGTTTTTTAGATAATTTTTAAATTCGCTTTTAGCCAGATAGGCCTGGACAAGTTTATAATCTTCAGGCTTTTGCATCATTATACTTAAGCTTGGTGGCAGGGGATTAGTGTTGAATTTTTTAAGAAAATCCGCGGTTTGTGGTTGGCTTTTGCTAACTATTTCTAAAGCTTCTTCTTTAGACGTGTATTTAACAGTTTTAACGCCTTGTACATTTTGTAATGCAGAAACAAGATTTTGTGCTTCGTAAAAATCGATATCGTCCCTTAAATAAACTACCATGTCTACGTGTTCACTTAGAGTTTGGAGAGCCTGGCTGCTAATGGAGTAAATTGTAAGAATTGTATTAAAAATAAACAAAATTACCGCCATTACTATGATAGTGGCAAGAGATAAAAATTTGTTTCTCCAAAAGTTGGTTAGCCCAAGTTTTAGGCTTCTGCCAATGGAGATTAAAATGTTTTCATTTGAGGTGTCCAAGTTTTTTTGTGTTAAATCGTCATTTGTTCAAACCGTGGAGTTTTTATTGTTTGTTCCTTTTCTTTTGCTGCTTTGCGTAAAATGGAAGTCTTATAAACCTGTGGTTCATATGATTCCAGTCTTTCAATGGTCGCATTTAATTTAAGATCGATCAGCGTTTTTTCCAGCCTTTGGGTAAATACAAACTGATCGTATCCCAAAGCGATTACATCTGGTCTGAATTTCTTTAAAACTTTATGTTTATCTCCATGGTAACCCAAAACTACTTTATCGGCTATGCCACTTTTTTTCACGCTTTTTGCCCTCTGACGTTCGTTGTCATCGGGATTGCGGCCTTTTATTTTGCGAACAGTTTCATCTCGCGCAATAATTACTATTAGGTAGTCACCTAAAGCTTTGGCTTGTCTAAGATAATTTTCGTGACCTGCATGGAACAGATCAAATGTTCCAAAGGCAATAACTTTTTTGGGTGTAGTCGTATTGTTCATGTTACTTAATTACTTTATCCGGTATGAAGACGTTAATGTACAGTAGTCCTAAAAAAATGAAAAGAGTAATAAAAATAAAAATGTTACCTATGTTTTTTTGCCTTTCTGGCCTTATGTCGCAGTAAATTGTCGCAAATCCATAAATGATCGCGCTAATGGCAAAAGGAATTTCTAAAATATGATTGACTATTCCGGAGATTGGTAAGAAATACTGGTTAACCATCATAAGACCTGAAACAATGTTTCCAAGCCCTAAAAGTGCAAAAAAGATAAGCGCGACTTTTTTTAGATTTTCATTGTGTTGCATACTGCCAAATTATAGTGATTCTTTGACCTGTTGTCTATTTTTATAAGCTTTATTGCGGCAGCAATTTTTTTGCAGTATACTGCTGCTGTTTTTGGCTTATTTTTTATTTATGCTTACAGAAGAACAGGTTAAACACATCGCCAAGTTGGCAAGGCTTGGTTTAAGTGAAGCGGAGGTGAATAAATTTTCGCATCAGCTTAGTGATATTTTGGCTTATGTAGAGAAATTGGAAGAGGTTGATACTGACAAGGTCCTTCCTACTTCTCAAGTTACCGGACTTAAGAATGTGATGCGCGATGATGTTGTACAAAGATTTTGTACAAAAGATGATTTATTGGGCTGCAGTGAGCAATCTGTTGAGTCTGATCAGATCAAGGTTAAGTCGGTGATGAATAATTAATTTATACAGAATTTTATGCTTTCAAATCTAACACTTAAGCAGGCGCATCAAGGTTTAAAAGAAAAGAAATTTTCTTCTGTGGAGTTAACAACTGATTTGCTCGGCCGAATTGAAAAACTAAATCCTGCTGTTAATGCTTATATTACCGTATCTAAAGATGAAGCTTTAAAGATGGCGGCCAAGGCCGACGAAGAGATTGCCAAAGGTAATTTGGTTAATCCATTAACTGGAGTTCCAGTAGGAATTAAGGATTTAATTAATACTAAAGGCGTGCGCACTACTTGCGCTTCTTCAATGTTGAAAGATTTTGTGCCACCATATGACGCAACTGTTATAGAAAAATTAAAAGCGCAAAATTATGTATTGGTAGGCAAGACCAACTTGGATGAATTTGCCTGCGGGGGTTCTACTGAACATTCCTTCTATGGCCCAACTAAAAACCCTTGGGACTTGGAGCGTGTAGCAGGTGGTTCTTCTGGTGGGTCTGCGGCGGCTGTAGCGGCTGATATGAGTTTTTATTCTCTTGCTACAGAT
This sequence comes from uncultured Candidatus Peribacteria bacterium, assembly GCA_964582265.1. Classification (GTDB taxonomy): domain Bacteria; phylum Patescibacteriota; class Gracilibacteria; order UBA1369; family UBA1369; genus JBAZYK01. Next base: position 36,853 of record CAZOQT010000001.1, on the reverse strand, counting down.
ACGGGCGGATCGATTCGCGAGCCGGCTTCTTTTTGTTCTGCGGTTGGTCTTAAAGTAACTTACGGTAGAGTTTCACGCAGTGGTGTTACGGCTTTAGCTTCTTCTTGGGATACCGTTGGCCCGTTTACAAAAACGGTAGAAGACGCTGCCTTAGTAATGAATGCTATTGCCGGAAAAGATCCACGTGATGCCACCACTTTAGATGTAGGAGTTCCCGACTACACTGCAAATTTAGGAAAATCAATTAAAGGTTTAAAAATTGGTGTCCCTAAAGAATATTTTGGAGAGGGGATTGATCCAGAGGTGGAAAAGCTTGTTCGTGCTGCGCTTAAAGAATATGAAAAAATGGGCGCGACATTAAAAGAGGTAAGTCTGCCTTATACTTCTTATGCGGTTGCAGTTTATTATGTATCTATGCCAGCGGAATTATCCGCTAATTTGGCACGCTTTGATGGAATTAGATACGGTTCTAAAACAAAAGAGAATGTTAAAACTTTAATCGATCAGTATTATCAGACACGTAAGGAAGGCTTTGGTGATGAAATAAAGCGTCGTATTATGATTGGAACCTATGTTTTGTCTGCAGGTTATTACGATGCATATTACAAAAAAGCCCAGAAGGTACGCACTTTAATCATTCAGGATTTTGAAAACGCTTTTAAGGATGTGGACGTGCTAATGTCTCCTGTTGCGCCCTTTCCAGCTTTTAAAGTTGGGGAAAAGAAAGATGATCCACTCGCAATGTATTTGGCAGATGCTTTAACTATACCCGTAAATGCAGCTGGGGTTCCGGGTTTGAGTTTGCCTTGTGGTTTTACAACGGGTGGGTTGCCTGTGGGGCTACAAATTATTGGGCCACAATTAAGAGAGGATTTGATTTTAAATGTGGGTGCAGCTTATGAGCAGAAAACTGATTGGCATCTTGCAAGGCCTAAGCTTTGACTAGTCGCGAATATAACTGCATAATTTTTTTGTTCACGTTTCTTGTCTTTGCTTTTCTAGAAAAGTGAAACTTGAGTATCTTGTTCTTTAGTTTCAGTTGTAACAGGTTCTGTTTTTTCTGGTTTTAGTGGCTTGATTGATGCTTGTTTTCTTGCTGAATTTGCGATTATTTCTTCGGCGGAAAGAAGTAATCCATTTGCTAGTTTATTTTCTAGTTCACAAAATTCCCAGGCCATCTTAAAAATAGCGCGCTGTGTGTTTGCGATTTCTGGACTTTCTATAATCATGCCAATTAATTCATCTTTAAAAGAAATAATAGCTACTTTATTATCGTAAATATTAATTTCGTTGGTGAAGTTGAATTTATCTTTAGAGATCAGTCGAATTTCGCGGAAGTTTTGGGTATCATGGCTTTGAACGGTTTTGCCGTATTCGTCATCTGGCGCAATGCCACGAAGATGAATTTGTTTTGCTGCACGTTTATTAACATAGTCTTCATCGTAAGTAGGCCAGTGAATGCGAATTTCATGTGAATTGGCATAATTTAGAATTTCTGTTTGGCTTGTTAATGTGTCAGCGTAAATTGCTTTAATACCTTCTATTCCTTCGTAATATCTTACTGTTGGATGTACGGTTACTCCACCAAGACGCTTAAGGTCGGGGAGTGCTTCTTCAAAATCTTTGGCGCGCTTTTTGTAATTTACAGCCACTATTTCCGGATCTGTTGCGTTGAAATATTTTACTTTTGCTTTAATTATAAAATTGATCAAGCCTTTTTTGGAAAGTTTTTCCAGAACATCGTATGTTGTAACGCGGTTAATTTTGGCTTTGGCGGCAATTACGGAAACTGGGCTGGAACCAAGCTCCAAAGCAGCCAGATAAATTGCAGCTTCTTTATTGTTTAAGCCGATATTTTCAACTATTTTGTTAAGCATTATTTTTAATATTATGTGTTTTTCAATCGCAATCCTAACAAGACTTTTATTTTTAAAAAAGCTGAACGTAAAATTTTGAGTTGTGCCGTTTATTAATAATGTCGTAGAAAGTTTCTACTGGCCCAGGACCTGTTTAAAATGGCTAGTTTGAAAGTTCAACAATGAATTTTTCTAATACCAGGCGAATTTCTGTCATTTTAATTTTTCCAGTTTTGAGATCGGTATCTATTTTTAAAAGAAGGTTATAGATTTCCTGCAATTTTTTAGTGTTGAAATTTTTGCATTGTCCCATTGACGTCATGACAACGTATGGATGTTCTTTAAGTTTAGCTGTAATTTCGTTTTTGTTCATTTTGTGTTTAAGGCAATCGTCTATTTGAATTAAAATTCTGAATTGCCTTACAATCATAAAAAAGATTTTGATGATGTCTTCTCCGCTTTCGATCAGAGTGTTAAAGGTCTTAAGTGAATCCTTGGCTTTCTTTTGACCAATGTAGTCTGTGAGTTTAAAAACCGAAGTGGATAGATTGGGATTGGCAAGTTTGTGAATTATATCCTCTGTAATAGGACGAACGCTGGTGCTGCCGTTTGAGGCTGCAGGCGTGCAAGAGTAAAGCGCTAATTTTTCTACTTCCTGCTTCATTTGCCACAGGTTTGGCCCAACCATCTCAGCCAAAATCTGAGCCTCTTTTGAGCCTATATTGATTTGTGGTTGGCCCAGTTTGGCTCCTGCTTGGGCCATTTCTTTTTGAATCCACTGGTTCAGTTTTGGGCCAACTAGGTAGTTGAACTCTTCAATCTGGCCAATTTTTTTTAGTTTTTTATAAAGAGTCATGCGTGCGTCCGGCTTTTTTTCTTCAATAAAAACTAAAATATTGTGATCAGGAAGGTTTTCAATTTTTTCGGCAATTTTCTTTTGATCTTCGTCTTCACCTTCGGATAAAAAGTCATTAACAATGGTAAGTTTTTTTTCGCTCAAAAAGGGGATTGAATCAAGCGTTTCTATAAGTTGCTCTGCGGTTAATTTTGCGCCTTCAAAAATATTGATGTTAATGTCTCCATATTTTTTTTCGAATTGATCACGCCAGTGCTTACTTTTTTGATAAGCGCTGTAAGTATCTTCGCCGCAGAATAAGAATATGTTGTTGGAGTTGGGCATGTTTTTGCTTGATCTGGCTACAAATATGCGTGCCTGCGTGATTTTGTCGCGGGATCTAAATTTAGCACAAAGCCTAGTGTGAGCAAATGGCAAATTAACCCCAATTTGAGCAAGCTTTTTTCTACTTGGTATAACGATATTTAATTCAAAAAAGCCCCCGTTTTTGCAGGGGCTTTTGAACCATGTAAGAGCTTAGTTTGCAGTAATCTCTGATTTTACATCGACCAAGTCTTGCAAGCCTGGAGGAGTGTTGATGAAAATTCTTTCATCTGTGCGGATAACTATGCTACCTTCGTTCAAAGCTGGATCGCCAGCGTAAACGCGCTTCTTTAGTAGAGGTTTAATGTCACCGTAAATTGAACCTTTAACCACTAATTGTTTTAAAGAAACTTCTTCTGTAGCTTTACCGTTAATGTATCTGCCTGATTTAACCTGGCCCTTATTATTGGTATTGCCTTGTACGAAAATCACAGCATCTACTTCTTTTACATCTGGTGCAATGTAAACGTTACCATTAAGTACTACAAAGGCTAGTGCTGCTGTTTCACGTGGGGAACAGTAATTTTCACATCCGCCAATCTTGATGTCCTTTGTAATGTACAGATCTCCATTTTCAACAATGAAAGTTTTGGCACCATCGCCATCTTTCATAAAGTTGCCTTCTCCGCCTACAAACAGATTTCCGCCTTTTTTATGGTAGACGCCATCAAGGTTGATGCCTGTTGATTGTTGATCTGCATTTGTGATTGATGTAATTACAGAAGTTGAAGATCCTGCGTTTTTTTCTAAGTTTGGTTCCCAACGAGCAACACGTTTTACATTTTCTTTGATACTGTTGGTGTAAGTTTCTTTGGTAGCTAGTTGGCCGGCTGATCCACCTAATTTGATTTCACAAATTTGGCTGGAAAGTCCTTTACTGTCTTTGTCGCCTTGACCATATAATTTGCCAATTTCTCCTGTTGTGCCTTGAGCGCAAACTTCATGATCAATAGTAACTATTTCACCTGCACCAGTCTTTGGGACGATTGGTGGCGTAGTTATAATTGTGGTAATTGTTCCGGTTGTGCTCTTGTATGGGAAACAACGATAAACATTGATTCCTGCGTTCAAGTCTGTCTCCAAGAAAATATCACCGGAGGCGCGACTTAAAATGTACTGACAGAAGATTTGTACACGAACAACGTTACTTTCAAAGTTTTGTCTGTATATGTAAATATCTGATTCACGTTCAACTTGTGAATTAATAATTGTTGCTCTGTTTTCAAAGAACTCTTCACAGTAACCAAGGTTCTGACAACTGTCATCATTAATTTTGGAATTGATAATGCGACCATCGTAAGTGATTGTTACTGGCTGATTTACGCGAACCAATTTAAGTCCGGCAAAGTTGCCAATGTCACCCGTGTAACAGTTGCTTGATGTTGAGTTTAGACATGGTGGTACGCTTACATTTAAATTATTTGCGTAAACAATTTTTCCGCCTGGACCATAACCTTCAGGTAGTAATTTGCCTTGAATCCCATTTGCAATTGGATCGGTAATCGTAGCAGTAGTGTTTGCAGCGCCAGGAGTAAAGGTCAAACGATAGTGTACAATGTTGTTTTGTGGTGCAACGTCTAATGGAGCAATTGAAACAACTTTTCTAAAGCCATCCATTTGATTACTCATTACTTCTTTTACGATTCTTGGTGGAGGTGGTGGAGGTAATGGAGCAATAGGAGTTTGAGCCTGACAATTTGATTGGCCAGGAACGTTAACAGTTAATGTATAGCCGCTATCGGTTGGAGGCGCGATTACACAAGTGCCGTTATCTGTTGTGGTTAGGTTTGCTCCGTTTGAAGTTCCCCAAACTGTTTGTGTGGCATATTCACCTGGGTTTGTGCTTACACAATATTTGTTATTGCCTTGTGGGATGAGTGTAAGATTTTGACAAACTTGTTCTTCTGGTGGTCTAGGTACTGTAAAGCTTGCTTTACATACATCTGGTACAGAAATGCTTGGGTCAATATCGTTAACTACTTCTGCAAATACAGATCCGCCGGCAGCAGCAGTGTATATGTATTTACAATTTGCTGGTGCGGTGAATTGTGTATTGCCATTGGCAGGAACGTTTGACACAGCGCAGCTGGCAGGGGAGCCTGCAACTGGCTTAAGAGTGCCATCTCCCTGTTCATTCCATTTAACCTGATTTGGATTTGGAGCTTTTTGATTAGTCGGATTTACGGCTAAAGTATAGCTTTGACCAGGTTGGAAGTTGTTGAATGAGCTAACCGGAGTGCCGTTTACTGTTAGATTCAAGGCGGTACAAACGTTTGGAGTAATGCCCGGAGGAGTCATAATGAACTCATCTGAACAAAGTGTAGTTTTGCTCTTATCTGCAGTGTTATATGCATTAACTTTAACTTTGGTGATCGCATTTTGACTTGGACCTTTATAAGTAGTTGGATCAGTTTCGTCTGTTGAAGTAAGTGGATTTGCCGGACCTTTGGCTTTAACGCCGCTAAAAGTACCGGTTGTGGTGTTGCCTGATTTTGCTTCCCATGTATAGTCAAGGTCAAGACCTGCTGATTTATCAACCTTTAAAGTAAGTTTATCGGTTGGATTTGCTGGGTCATTAATGCTGATTGCGCCAGGGAATTCTTGGCCGTTGCGATAAATCTTTAGGCTGTTACAAACTTTTCCTGGAGTTGGTAAAACTGGAATAACAAGTTGTGCCTGACATTTTGTTAAGTCAATGGCCTCTCTTGGATTTACCGCTTTGACTGTGATCAAAACCGGTACTTGGCCTTTGCTGCCTGTGTAATAGGTAGAGGTGTCATCAACTGGGCCGAATTGTGAATTGTTGTCTATGTCCGTATATGGGTTCCCGTAGTCAAATGTATTTGCATTGTCGGTAAAAAATCCTAGTCCAAGTAAATCGGTTGGTAACGCGGGTGTTCTGGCAAGATTTGCAGCCTTTTCACTTGCAGGTTTTTGCGCAGCGTTTTGATTATTTCCTAAGGCGGCCAGCAAATTTGCACCAAGCAAGTTTGCGCCACCGGGGATTTTAATAGGTAATTTTTTATCTATTTTTATATCTTTAACATTTGGCTTTATTGAATCAGCGGCCGGAGTTGGTGAGATTTTGTTGTCGTTTGGAGCTAAACTGTCAGCAGCTGGTATTGGTGAAATTTTGCTATCATTTGGGGCTAGACTATCAGCAGCTGGTATTGGAAGTATTTTTTCTGGATTAAGATTAACATCAAAGAATTTTTCGCTATCTCCAAACCAGTGAGAAGCTTTCCACTCGTAGTCCAGGTTGTGATTTTTATTGTCCGAAAATGTTGGAGTTACCGTGAATGTTGTTGGCTTGCCGGCTACCCAAGAACTTGGGTTAAGTGTAAGGCCGGTGCAGGCGAGGGGTTGGGATGGGGCGAGCGGCGTTTTCCAAATTGTTCCTACAGAGCCGATTGGGAACCAGTAGAAAAAGTTTTTGTTTACAAGTGATTTTTCATATGATTTATAATTGTCTGGATATGTTTGGCACCATCCACTTTCGGCATTTGTTGCATCATTACTTACACAACCTTTTAGAAAGTTTTGTGGATAGTTTTTTTTGTACATGGCAAAATCTGCGATAAGTGCTCTAGAAGTTGTTGTTGCGCTCCAGATATTTGCTCCGTTTGGTTGGTTTTTAGTAAGAAAATGTACACCGAATTGGGCATCACGATGATATGGATCTGACAACGTTAAGGTTTGATAATTATTTAGATCGACCTGTGTTGAATTACCATTTTTTATGTAAATTCTAAACCCTTTTCCATCGCCTCCGTTACCGTTATTTGCAAAAATTTCTGGCATTTTGTACATGTCCTTTGTCCCATATTCCCAGGTAACGATAATTCCTTTTTGACCATTTTTTAAAGTAGCGTATTTTTTTGAGATGCTAACGCCACCCCAAAAATTCGTATCGTCGACGGTTCCCGAACAATCTAGAAGATCTGCTACTGTTTTTTTGATTTTGTTTTGATCGTTTCCAAGATATCCCAGAGGGGTTTCAATATTACAATTTAGATTGTCTATGCTTTGTCCATTGCCAAAATTCAAATTTTTTATTCCGTCTGGTTGAATTTCTATTTCGAATTTTTTGAGGAATGATTTGTAATAAAAATCCTCTTTTGTAGCGTCTTTTCCATTGAAATAAGCATGTTCATGTTCAGCCCATGGCATCCTAACATGATCTAATTCAGCAAGTGATTGTACATGATTATCATTATAAACAGGCACATCGGGATGTTGATAAGGCATGCCTTGAGCTGATTTCTCTGGGTAATCCAAATGTTTCTTACATTCATTCGGTAAATATTGAATGTATTTGTCATATTGATTACTTTTATCGTCGATAAATTCTTTAGAGTTTGGGCCTATATCATAGGAAAATACACCCAAGGTACAATCTTGGTTGTATATCGCTGTGGCGAAAACAGGATATGCATTTACTGCAAGACTCATGAAGGCAGTAAGGATAAGCCAAATTTTTATTTTTGTTTTGAACATATTTACAAAGTTATAAGTTTTTAAATTATTTTTTTATTCAAGGCCAGGGTTACCTGTGTATATTCCATTAGTGGATACATTTACTTGTCCGTCCTGCACAGTCTTTTTTGTAGATAAGCTTATACTTACTATGATCATTGCTAATGTTATTAGAATGAAAATGAGAATTGCTTTTTGTTTTTTCATATAATTAGATTAATAGTTTATTTTTTTGATTAACCCAGACCGGCTCCACTACCGTTTCCTGTGTCAGCTGGCCTTATTTCACCGTCTTTGCTCCCGTGTAGACCTGTGCCCGGTTTTGGCAAAGGTTTATTTATAATTGGAATTACCAATTTTGGCGGTTTGCCTGGTGGGGTTTCTGGAGTTGGTAGGGTTGGCACAGTCCCCAATGCAACTGAATGGTTTGCGCTTAAGCCTAGTCCCGTAAAAGTTGCTAGTCTCTTGCCTTTCACAGTAGTGTTGCCTTCTTGTTCTGTTGCAAGCAATTGTTTTATTTCTGCTGTTGGCATTATTGATACTTCTTCTTTAAATAAAGGAGAATAGTTGGCACATTCGCTGAATACTCCAGCTCTTAAATATGCTCTCATTTTGATTGTGTATTTTTTACCGTTAATCCCTTCCACAACTGTAGCCCATTGATTTGATTTTTCTGCTTCGCGAACTTTGGCGATGATGTCTCTAAACATGTATAGGCCATTTGGTGGATTAGGTATTTTTCCTTCTTTGTAGAAATTGACGATTTCTTTGTAATTATCCATGCCAACAATCAAGGCTAGAGCTTCAATTGAGGCAAGACTTCTTGCAAGAGGCATTGTTTTTAATTCTTCCAAATGGTTGGCATCAGGTACGCTAGCCATTTCTTCTAGCAATACTAAGGCAAGGTCATGGCGATCATCTGACTCATCTTTCAAAGCTTTTGTATAGTCTCTGGCAATTACATACCCATATGGGCTTTTTTGCTCTGTCTCTTTATCAATTAAGGCATTTAGAAGATGATGGAGTCCATTTCCACCACGTCCAATGGCGACTGCTGCAGTAGTTGAATCATCTAGTTGATCTGGTGTTTCTAATTGTTCAGGTGTGATATTCTTTAAAACATCCTCAACTGCTTGGCTTGCTAATTCTACAGCTAATATTTCAGAGCTTTGTTCTGGTTTGCCAATTTTCACACCTTTAGCTCTAAGCTCTTTTATTCTTTGGAAGAATACTGGTCTCAGCACGTGTTCTTCTACCCATCTTTGTTCATCTTCAAAGGCTTTTGGATTTCTTGCAAGTATTATATAACGCTTAATTGATAATTGAACCAAAAGAGCTTCTTTTTCTTTTCCATTGAGTTTTCTTACTGGTGGTTTTTGACTGTCAGCGTAATCATCAAAAAATTTAAAAAGTCTTTCTTTAGTGTAGTCTGGTTTATTAATGCTCTCTTGTGCGTCTCTATTTGTGATTGAATGGAATGTTTCACCTTTGTTATTTTTAAAAGTTTCATAACCAATTCCATCGGCATATTGTTTTACTGTCTTTGAATCAAGCGTTTCGTATTGTGTATTAAGCGCTTCTCTCATTATGTTATATTCCTTATCTATTTCTGCCAAGCTTGGCTTTTCGTATGCTTTTGGTTCAGCATTGTTTTGCTTATCTTGAGCTCTGTTATCAGTAATGTTCCATTCATTTTCGTCTCTAAATTTGGTAAGTGTAAATGCTTTGGGTAATTCTTGAGCGCTATAGTAAGCGTTATTGCTGAGCATAATCACGGTTTCTCTCGATGCGCCATGTCTTGTTTGGAAAGGGTATTGGCGGGTGTACTTGTTAACATACAGACTACTGAGTTCCGCCGGATCTTGAATATAAATTTCATTCCCATTTAAGCTGGCAATGCCTTCTCCAACATAAACAGTAACGTTGTCTTTGTTTAATAGATCTGTAAATTCTACTTTAATTTTGTGATCGGTCTGTTCTATTAATTGTATACCTTTATCTTTTAGCATTTTGTTATATTCTGCGATTCCAAGGCCTAAAATTACGTCTTGCAACTTACCACTTGCTTCACTGGTATAAATTTTTCCTTGTGTATCCAAATTTTGTTTTCCACCAATAATCGATGTTTGCTTTTGTAATTCTTCGATTTTTTTCTGTACTTCTGGAGGAAAGCTCTTTTTAATGTTGGCAAATGCTTCATCTATTTGTTTTGTACGGCTTATTTCTGCTGCTGTGTCCATGGTTTCATCGGAAGTCGTTTGTGATCTAACCATGGTGATTTTCTTTCTAACGTTGATGTTTAAAGATGCTAAAAATCCGACTGTTAAGTCAGCCACAAAGGCTCCTGCGCTCACCATTGCTAATGGGACGTTACCTGTTCCTGCGCCAACTATTGTGATTGTTCCTAGTGCTGCATTTGGTTCGATTTTACCTCCAGTAATTAGCGGTAAATCAAAATTGTCGGTAAAATCTTCGATGATTTGTGCAATATAATCGCCAAATGCTGTGATAATATCTTGTGTTTTAGGATTGGCTGGTAAACTTAGTTTTCCTTGAAGTTCAGGTGAATTTTTAATTTTAATTGCAAGCGTGTCCAGTTTTGTCTCGTCTGTCCCTGCTTCTCCTAATTCTTTCATAAAATCAGCTACTTTTTTATCTTCAAGTGTTTTCTGTAATTCTTTATTATATTTATTTTGAGCATCAAGTTTCCATTCGTAAAAAATTGGGGCAACGTTCAAGATTGGGACAACACCGCCAGCGTATGCGGCACCTGCGCCAGCTTCATGTCCAATATAATGATCGTAATCTCTCTTTTCACCAGCTTCGGCAACTTTATACTTTAGACCTGCGCTACCAACTGCACTAGGTAAGAAAGCTGGTCCGCCTTCTGATAAGCCCAGTCCAGGTCCTGCGGACACACCTCCAAAAAAAGTAACTGTATGACTTAAATCTCCGTGGTATCCAGCTCCGAATTGAAGGCTAAGTGAACCACTTTTACTACCAATATCTTTCTGTCCACCTGGTGCTACCACAAAATCGAAATCTCCAATTGATCCAAGCATGATTGGTGCATAGCCTCCAACAGATCCTCCAACTGCTTTTCCGGTACTTGTATCTACCTTTAAGCCAGTTGTAAGTAAAATGCTTACAGGGAATTGTTTTAATCTTGCTGCAATTTCTTCTTTAGTGAAATTAAATCCTTGTTTCTTAGCCTGTTCAGCAAGCTCAGGTGCCAGCTTTATTATTTGTTCTCTTATGATTGCTTCCTGATTAGATTCTTTTTCCATTTGGTCTTGAACAAGTCCCAAGCGGATGATTTCAATTTCCCATGCGCCTATCTTTTCTAAATTTGTGATTGTAATAGATTTACCTTTTTCTAGTCCTTTCGCAAGGTCTCGATAATATTGGCCAATTCCTGGCTGGTTAGACTTTGCTGCTAAAAACTGAAGACCTTTTTTATAAAGCTTTTGGAATTCAGCGATGACGTTTTTTTCTTCAAGTTTGCCTTCTGGACTACGTTTTCTGGCACTTGTATCAAACATATCATTCGCTGCTTGCCCGTCCAATCCGATATAATAAATGTCTCTCAAGTCGCTTCTGCTTTCGCCTGCGGTGATTTCTGTCATTCCCATTTTTTTACCTCTTTTGGTCACGTCACCTGCATTTGGAGGGAAAACAGTGTTGATAACTCTAGCTAAACGTTTTTGGTCATCAAGTTTATCTTGCGCTTTGTCTTGCACTGATTCAGCAAGGCTAGCAGTTTCATCATTGATTTTGCCTTTATATTTTATTACGTAGGCTAATTGAATAACGCTTAAATCCAAGTTTTGTTTATCTAAACCTACAGGCAATTTTGTAATTATATAGTTGTTTTGCCCAACAACTTTTTGAATGCTGTCTTTGAGCTCTTTGATGCTATAAAGTCTAGCAATTAATTCCATTACTTGAGCGGAATTTAGTTCAATTTTTTGTCTAGCGCCTCCTCCTGAATAGATCATTTTACTATTAATCTCCTGAACTACCTTTGGATCAATAATGATGCCTGCTTCATTTGGTGCTGCATTTAGATCGTTCAAAGCTTGTGGTAATTCACCACTGCTTAAGAATTTATCGATTGCTGCTTTAGTTTCATCTGGTTCAAATGTGAACCAATCTGTATTAACACGTTTTAGGTCAGCGTTATCAAATCCATTGCCTAATTCTATGACTGTGAAATTATGTTCTCTCCACAGACGGACTGTTAAATCTCTGCCTTTGTATCTGACATTGAAATTAAAGTCACTGGTTTTATTAGATCGTAAATTTTCTGCTTTATCAGAAAGCCTTGCACTTTCTTTAACACCCATTTTTTCAAAGATAGTTTCAGCCTCTTTAAATACTTTATATTTGCCAAAAATCTTTGTGGCTTCTTTAAGTGGCATACCTGGAACTTCTTGGTGCAATGCATCTAGTTTGCTTACACTTAAAAATCTTGGTTTTTTGCTATCATCAATTCTTGTGTCGCCACTGTATTCAATTTTTTTAGCGCTAGGCTGTTTTTTTGCTTCAAGTTTTAGTTGAGTGATAGCATCACAGAGGGCTTCAACTCCTTTAATTATGTTTCCAAGTACATCTCGGGTGTTTCCAGTTGATTTATTATAAAGCCCAAGAAGGTCATTGTATTCAAATTTACCTGCAATTGGAATAATGCCTAGGAATTTATATTCAAGTTTTCCTTTCAAATCTATGCCAAAAGCTTTTACAACATCCTGTGGATCAAAAGTTTCTATACTTCCTGGGTAAATTGATTCAAATGTTGCGTTTCTAATTTTTCCATCCGGAAGTTCATTGAAATATGTTCTAAGAACATCCTTGATTTTTTCTGTGCCTACCATGTTTGGCCAGTTGTCATCCCAGGCATCCTTATTTGTTAATGCAAGCCCAAGGCTAGGATTAACGGTACGTTTGATTTCTTTCCAGTTGTTTTCTTCAATGTTTGTCATGTGCGTTGCATCTACCCTTTCTTTTTCTTGTTTTTGTTCTGCTGCGGTTTTAGCTTTTGTAGCAGCACTTTCTTTTTGTTTTTGTTCGCTATTTGCTGCAACAAAAATTTTGAATGGCTTTACGATTGGTGAAAAATCAAAATCTTTTGCAGCTTCAGACTTTTTAGCTTGGTCTAGTAGTTCAGCATATTTTTCTTCAGAAATGCCTGTGGCTTTAATTTCTGCAATCATCTCATCACTTAAATTAGTCTCCTGTTTCATCCCGTCAAATATTCTTTTTGCTAAACTGCGGGCTGATTCATTTTTTGGAGCTTTACCAATTAATTCATAAGATTTACCTTCAATTTCAAGGTCGTGTGGAGGTAGCTTTTCTTGGCGCTCTTTTTTCGGAATAAGTGTGATTTTATCATTTTTGTATATATTAGCTTTTGCACCATTTAAATTCTTATCTCCAAAAAAGTAATAGAAATTGTCGTTTTTATAAATTACAGTGTAGTCTTTATAATTTTTTTTACCTTCATAACGATGGATTTTTAATACGTCGCCATTCTCTAATTTGCCATCAAATAGAGCTTTTACTTCTTCTGGTTTAAAAAGTCCCATTGCTTTAGTATCTGATTCGTGCACTGTTGGCTCGTTCTTTTTAGTTTTTTCTGTTGATGGATTAAAATAAATTGGAATACTGGTATGTTTGATTTGAATTTCTTTGTCTTCGCTATTTTTAAATTTAATAATTCCATTCTCAATAACAACTTTTTTGGCTCCATTTGATCTATAATAAGCCCAAAGATTAGAAAGGGATCTATAGTCATTATCATTTTCAGCTTTGTCTTTAATTACCTTTCTTAACTCAGCAGCGTATTTTTTTTGGAGCTCTGGATTCTTTGGGTATGCATCTGCGGAAAGATTGTTAAAAACTGTTTCAGAATCTGTATCGAACATGGCTTTAGCGTTGATTTTATCCCAATCTTTTAAAGCTTCAAATTCACCGTGTACTTTTTCGGTCAACTCTTTGCCTTTTTCCAGTGCTGTTTTTGCTAGTGCAGACAAGGCATCTCCGACCCCCTCAAACACCGCCCTTTTAAGCAGGCTGTCTGCGGTCCCTGGGATGCAATTTTTTAACTGTAGGAAGTTTTTGTTTGTTTTCATATTTTTGGGTTTAGTTTTTTATTTTATAGGTGAGGGGAGGGTCTTAAGTGCGGCGGAAACCTTTTGTGGCTATCTTCATTCGCCTGCACTTGCGCTTATATGTAGCGCGGCGTAATCAACATTTATCTTCTTGTTTGGTTAATTTCTGCGAGTAAATCTTGTAACTGGTTTTTGGCCTGTTCGATTCTTTGTTTTCTTTCAATTACTCTTTGGTCGTAATAGCTTGAATGTGCTTCAAAGACGATTGGTTGTGTATACGGCGTAATGTCGATGCGGTCTTTTTTGCTGGCATAAAAGCTTAAATGTCCGTCTTCAATTCTTAGTTCTTTGCAGCCTGCTTCTCCCATTTTTCCCCAAAAATCTTTAACACCAACTTCTGGACTTAAGGTTTCTGTAAGCGATTTTACGATTGCTTCTTCGTATGCTCGGCAGTTTAATTCGTCGGTTGGGAATGTTTTTTCTGCTAATGCGTGTAAACTCTTATCCATTTCACCAGGAAAAAACTTTGCGACTGAGTTATATTGCTGCCACTGATTTTCCTGTGCCAAACGTGCCTCTGTTCTTTGCCCTAAAGATTTATCCTTAGCGGTTTTTTTGGTTTTCTTGTTTGGTGCTAGTGTTGCCATATTTGTGTTTGTATTTAGAGTTTTTGGGTAATTTAAATCTATGAATTATATCAAAGAAAGGCCTTTTATTCAATTACGCAAGCCCTTTCTACGCCAAATAGGACTTGCAAAAAACATAAAACATTTTATAGTATGCGAGTGGTCACTTGGTTGAATGTGTAAGTTTAATTTGTTAGTATTTGCTCAAGTATTTTATTCTGAAAGCCCATGAAACTTCCCGCAATAGTCGTGAACTTTAAAACTTATGAACATGCTTCGGGAAAAAAGGCTTTGGAGTTGGCAAAAATTCATGAGAAGGTTGCAAAAAAAACAGGTGTGGCTATTGCCATTGCCGTGCAGCCAATGGATTTAAGAATGATTAGTGAAGAGATTAATATTCCGGTTCTGGCACAGCATTTTGATCCAGTAGACTTGGGAGCTTATACAGGGCATCTTTCTCCACATGTTTTAAAAGAAGCTGGGGCGATGGGGTCACTGCTTAATCATGCCGAAAAAAAACTGAATCTGGACGTTATTGAAAAATCCATAGAAAAGGCTAGAAGTCTTGGTTTTTTTACAATTGTTTGTGCAGATACGGCTTATGCGGGAAAGGCTTTGAGCGAGCTTGACCCGGATTTAATTGCGGTTGAACCACCAGAACTGATTGGGGGTGACATTTCTGTTACAAGTGCAGAACCTCAGGTGGTTAGTGATGCTGTTAAAATGATTGGTAAAGGAAAAGTTTTGGTTGGCGCAGGTATTAAAACTAAAGATGATGTTTTGCAATCTTTGCGACTTGGCGCAAGTGGAGTATTGTTGGCTTCTGGAGTCACAAAATCAATGGACCCTGAAAAGATTTTAATGGAATTGGCAGAAGGTGTTTTAGATTTTAATTAATAATTAGTATTTAGTAATTAGGGGATGTATAATCACTTTGAAATTCAGAAAATTATTAATTACTAATTTTTAATTATTAATTAAATTATTATGCAAGTTACGATCATCAACAAGCATCTTCATTTGAACGATGAACAAAGGCAATATATAGAAGAAAAAATTGGACACCTTAAACATTACGGGGAACGTATTGATGATGAATCTACGCAAGTTCGCGTGGATGTAGAAATGAACAACGTTAAAACAACTAATAAAAATATTTCGTTACAGGTAACAATGTTTGTACCACACGCGGTGCTGCGTGCAGAGATGCTTGGTGTTACAGTAGAAGAAGCTATTGATCTTGCGGTGGAGAAATTAAAAAAACAATTGGAGCGTTATAAAGGTAAAAAGAATCGTCGAGATACAGCTGGCAAATGGATTCCATCTTCTACTTTAGAACAGATAACTTCTACTCAAGAAGGTATGACTGAAGTTGCTCGTATTTCCAAGCGTAAAGCATATGAAGATCTAAAGCCGATGCACGAAGAAGAGGCAATCGAGCAAATGGAATTATTGGATCACGATTTTTATGCTTTTGTTAATGCTGATACTTCCAAATTTTCGGTAGTATATCGTCGTGAAGATGGTAGTTATGGCTTACTTGAGCTTGGAAGTAAATAAATCTTTATAAATTTGCTTTCATGTTAACGGCAGTAGTTGCACTTTATTTTGTTTTTGCGTTAGTGAATTTGCGCTGGGCAACTTTGATTTTGCCACTTTTTTTTCCTACATATTTGCTGGCTTTTAAAGTAGCAGGTATACCATTTAATTTGATTGAAGGATTTATTGGTGTAACTTTTGCAGCTTGGGTTTGGAATATGGCAAGGCAAGAAAGGCGAGCTTTTGCACTTAAATTGCGAACTGTAGTCAAAAACTGGCAATTTGTGGTGGCGATTGTTTTAATTTTGCTTGGTGCTGTTATTGGAACTTTGATTACTGCAAAGCAAACCTTCATGATTGATGGAACAACCATATTTGAAGGGCAAAAAGTTGCATTGGGAATTTTAAAGAGCTGGATAGTATTGCCAATAATGATGACAGTCTTATTCAGGTTTTTGTTTTCTAAAAAGGAAGATTATAGACTGTTGCTGGATTTTTATACAGCCTCAGCTTTTGTTTTGAGTGTATGGGCTATTTGGCAGGTTATAAGTGGGGGTTTTTCAACGCCGGATCAGCGTGCTTCAGGGCCTTTTAATTCTGCAAATTATTTGGCTTTGTATATTACGCCAGCTCTTTTATACGTATTTGCTCGTTTTAAAAAATTGAGTTTTATTAAGGTGATTTTATTTTTGGTGATTGGTGCTGCACTGTTTTTTACTAAGTCTTATGCGGCCATGATCGCGTTGTTTATTTCGACTTTCTTTTATTTTGGGATCGATTCAAATTGGTGGAAGGCTTGGCGACAAAAGAAAATGGCAAAAGCTTTTTGGGGTGTGGTCTTAAGTATAATATTTGGTGGCATTATTTTGGGTTTGGCTCTTTATAAGGCTGATCCAGTAAAATGGAACAAGTTTTTTGAGTTTACGGAAAGGAGTTCATCTTCAGTGCGGGTTGAAATTTATACAATAGCTGTAAATTTAATTAAGGAGCATCCATTGGAGGGTATTGGGCTTGGTCAATTCCCGCTTTTTTACCAGCTCCAGGGGCCACGCATTTTAGGGCATGATCCTTTTGAATGGAATATGCTTCATCCACATAATATTTTTTTGGCGTTCTGGTTGAACTTGGGTATTTTTGGACTAGTCGGACTTTTTTGGATCCTGATTTTAGTGTATAAAAAATTTATTCATGAAGTTAAGGGAGGTTTTATGGATGAGGATAAATCGCTTAATTTTTCCAGATTGAAAGTGATCGTTTTTGCGATGCTACTGGTGGTGATTATCCATGGTTTTTTTGATACGCCTTTCTTTAAAAATGATTTGTCATTACTTTTCTGGTTGCTTATTTCTGTAATAATTTGACCGTACTTATGAAACCTTTGACCACGATTTTGGGCACGGTGATGAAGGGGACGTTAATGGGAAGAAAAATCGGTTTTCCAACTATTAATGTTGCGTTTGATCATACAGATCTGCCTTTTGGCGTTTATGCCAGCCGGGTGTATACTTCGCTAGGCATTTATAAAGGCGCGCTACACTTTGGTCCAAGAAAGGTCTTAAATTTAATGGAGCCAACGCTGGAAGTCCATTTGTTGGATTTTTCTGGAGATTTGTATGGAAGTGAAGTTAAAATCGAAGTTTTTGAAAAGATTCGTGACACTCAAGATTTTGAAAATATGGAGGTTTTAAAAAAGCAGATTCGGCTTGATACTGAAACTGTGAAAATGATCGAAATCCCCTTAAAATAAGTCCTATGCTAGTAAAATATCTTCAACAAAAAATTTCTCCTCAAAATCCGGTAAGACTTTTGTATCACAAAGTCTTGGCAGTTACTGCCGCAGTTTATTATGGGTTTCCCGCAAAGAAATTAAATGTGATTGCGGTTACGGGAACAAAGGGTAAAACTACTACAACAAATTTAATTGCTGGTATTTTAACGGAAGCCGGTTATAAAGTGGGAATGACCTCGACTATAAATTTTCAGGTAGGGGATTCTCGTTGGAGTAATCTCACTAAAATAACAACGCTCGGACCATTTTTTTTGCAAAATATTTTGCGAAAAATGGTAAATGAGGGTTGTACACATGCAGTTTTAGAAGTATCTTCACATGCTATTAATCAAAATCGGGTTTGGGGAATAAACATAGATACTGCAGTATTAACCAATGTGGGAGAGGATCATTTAGAATACCATGGAGGCTTTCAAAATTATCTTAGAACCAAGGGACTTTTGTTTGAGCGTTTAAATCGTGCTGATAGAAAACCAGGTATTTATAAAAATGCGGTTTTAAATAAAGATGATAGTAATTTTTTATATTTTGATCAATTTTTGGTTGATCGAAAATATACTTACGGCATGAGTGGATCTACAGTTTATGCAACTAATTTGCAGCTTACTCCAGCCGGGTCTGTTTTTACGCTAAATGTTCCTAATAATAAAATTGAAATTCAGCTTAAATTGCCAGGTAAATTCAATGTTTACAATGCTTTGGCTGCTGCAACGGTGGCGCTGGCCTGTAATATTAATTTGGCCTTAATTAAAACTGCTTTAGAAAAAGCTTCTGCAATTCCGGGGAGATTTGAAACCATTGATTGTGGTCAAAAATTTACAATAGTGGTTGATTACGCTCATACTACAGATTCACTCGAAAAATTATTATCTTTGTATAAGGATTTAACTAAGGGTAAGGTTTATGTTGTTTTTGGTGCGACTGGTGGTGGCCGTGATAAGGCAAAGCGTCCTAAAATGGGTGCGGTTGCAGATAAATTTGCGGACTATGTGATTGTAACTGATGATGATCCTTATGAAGAAAGTGAGTGGGAAATTATTGAGCAGGTTGCAAAAGGCGTTAAGCGTGTTGATGGTGATAGGTTTTGGAAAATTCCTTCACGTCTTGAAGCTATCAAACTGGCGTTGTCATTGGCTTGCGAAGGTGACACTGTGGTGATTGCTGGTAAGGGTTCTGAAGAAATCCAAATGATAAATGGGCATAGGATTCCTTGGGATGATCGTAAAATTGTACGCGAAATATTAAGCGGTGCCATGCGGGTGGAAATAAGGTAATAAGCAATAATTGCGCATTGATGTATAAAATATTTGTTCAGTGATTTTATGGGTAATCTACATTCAAACCCAAATCTGCTTGGATTTTTTTTGATAGATAAACCTAAAGGTGTCACTTCTTTTTATGTCGTGAAGGTTTTACGTAAAATTCTCAATATAAAGAAAATGGGTTTTGCTGGGACTTTGGATCCTTTGGCGAGTGGCCTAATGATTGTGGCGGCAGGGGAGGCAACTAAACTTTTAAGCGGACTTGAGGGTTTAGATAAAATTTACGAAGTTGATATTTTTTTGGGTGCGAAATCCGCAACATATGATGCGGAGGGGCCTATAACGTTAAGTCCACAAGGTGAGTTAATGTCACATAATCCACCATCAAGATCGCAATTAGAAAAAATTTTGGAAGATGAATTTTTAGGTGAGCGTATGCAAACGCCGCCTATATACAGCGCAATTCAAATTGAGGGGAAGCGAGCATACGCGCTTGCTAGAAAAGGCAAGCATGTGGAGCTTAAAAAGCGTAAGGTGCATTTCTTCAAAATAAAAATAAAGCATTATAAATGGCCGATTTTAACTTGTATGGTTCATTGTAGCAGCGGTACATATATCCGCAGTTTTGCTAATGACATAGGACAAATTTTGGGATGTGGTGGGTATGTTAAGGAACTTAGACGTACAAAAGTGGGGACTTATTCAATTAAGGATGCAGTACCTTTACAGGCTATGGCGGATTTGGAATTTTTAAAAAATCTTAAGAGGCCGGAGGATTTTTTGTCAGATTTGCTTCAATATAATTTAAATGATGTGGATTATAAAATTTTGGCCAGTGGCGGTTTTGTTGATAATCGTTCGCCCGATTTAAAATTTAAGCTAGAAAATCGTATGCACATTTTGGCAATGCATAGGGATCTTTGTGTTGGAGTTTTGGAATTTACAAATTCTGGCCAATTGAAATTTGCCAAAAAATTTAATATAGTGGTGGGCGATTGATTTAATTACAATGCAGTATTTATTCCCCGCAATTTTTGCTTTTTTATTTACCGTTATTTTAACGTATGGGGCAATAAAACTTTTTCCAAAGATTGGTTTAATGGATCGGCCTCATAAATATGGCTTAAAGCGTGATCCGATTCCTTATTATGGTGGAACTGTGATTTTTTTTGTGTTTATAATTTCGGTTTTGCTGTTTGTGAAGTTGGATATTCACTTGATGGGGTACTTGATGGCGGCGATTTTATTAGTGAGTGTTAGTTTTGCCGATGATATGTTTGGACTAAGTCCTTATTTTCGTTTGGCCATGCAATTTTTGGCAGGCATGATTTTAGTTTTTGTTGGAATTGGCGTAAATTCAATCTCTAATCCTTTTGGCGCTCCGCTTGTTTTGGATTCGAATGTTTTGTCATTTACTTTAGATGATGTGCTGATAAAAGTTTCTATTTTAGGAGCAGCGTTTACAGTATTATGGGTAATCGCGGTTGTTAACACCATGAACTTTTTGGATGGATTAAACGGTCTTCCAAGTGGAGTTACAGCCATTGCTGGGCTTACGCTTTTCTTTTTGAGCATTCGTTCGGGTATACATTATGATATTTCTAATCAGGTTCCGGTTGCTACTATGAGCATAATTTTGTTTGCGGTTTGTTTAGGCTTTTGGTTGTTTGATTTTTATCCTGCCAAAATTTTAATGGGGGATACAGGAAGCGTTTTTTTGGGATTCACGCTTGCTACTTTGGCGATCTTTTCTGGTGGAAAGGTGGCAACGGCGGTTTTGGTTTTAGGATTCCCAATTTTAGATGCTGGTTGGGTTATTTTGCGCAGAATTTTGGAAGGTAAATCGCCATTTAAAGGTGACTTGAAGCATTTGCATCACAGGTTACTTGATGCGGGGCTTAGCCATCGTAAATCTTTGATTTTGATTTATATACTTTGCGCCTTGTTTGGCGGCACTGCTGTTTTTTTGCAAGGTAAAGCCAAGGTTTACGCTTTGGTTACGCTATTTTTGTTAATGATAGGTGTGGCGATTTGGGTAGTCAAAAAATGCAAAACCAGTAAAGCTTAATTTAACTTTATCGTTTGCCTTTTTAGGTGTTTTTAAGGTATAAAAAGGTGCTTTTATATTGAATTTGTGCCATGCTCGATCCCGTTGCAGAGATTAAATCCAGGATTGCGATTGAGGACCTTGTTTCTCAATATGTCCAGCTTAAAAAGGCAGGGCGTAGCTTTAAAGGATTGTGTCCTTTTCATGCCGAAAAAACGCCTAGTTTTGTGGTGAATCCAGAAAGGGGAATCGCTTATTGTTTTGGCTGTCACAAAGGAGGCGACGTTTTTAAATTCATTGAAGAAATTGAAAATGTTGATTTTGTTGATGCTTTAAAGCTTTTGGCGGAACGCACCGGCGTGGAATTGCAACAAAACCAGCCTGTAAAGCGTATTTCTGCTAATGAAAAGGATCAGCTCTTTCACATTCACGAACTTTGTACGGCTTTTTATGAAAAGGCTTTATACGAAACCAAAGATGGCGAAAAGGTCTTGGATTATTTGCATAAAAGAGGTTTGACTGATGAAACCATTAAACAGTTTAGGCTTGGATTTGCCCCGGACAGCTTCGATCAAACTAACGGTATGCTTTTAAAAGAAGGTTTTACAAAAAAAATGCTGGTTTCTTCTGGATTGGCTATGACTAAAGAAACTACTTTTGAACATATTTATGATCGCTTTAGAGGTAGGTTGATGTTTCCGGTTAAAGATAGTTTAGGACGAGTAGTAGCCTTTGGTGGGCGGGCATTAAAAAAAGATCAAGAGCCCAAATATCTAAATTCTCCAGAGACGGCGATTTATCATAAAAGTAATATTTTATATGGATTTTCCGCGGCTAAGGTGGAGCTTAAACATCAAGAAACCGTATTGGTGGTTGAAGGCTACATGGACTTTTTAGCAGCATACCAGGCTGGTGTAAAAAATGTAGTGGCTTCTTCTGGTACGGCATTTACTTTGCAACAATTGCGTTTACTGCAGCCTTTTGTGAAAAGTATAATATTGGGGTTTGATATGGATTTGGCCGGTCAAGAAGCGGCAAAGCGAGCTTTTGAACTTTGCATGGATCATGATTTGCAAATTAATGTTTTGGAATTGCCATCAGGAAAGGACATTGCTGAGTTTTCTTTGGAGCATGCTGCTGAATTAGTTCAATTGGTAAGTTCCGCTAAGAGTTATGGAGATTATACTTATGAAAAATTAATCAAAACTTACGGAATAGACACTATTCAGGCAAAACGCAAAATCCTTCAGGAATTTTATCTGTTTTTTACTACTCTTAAGAGCACAATCGAAAAAGATCATTTTGTACGAAAATTGGCTACTGACCTTAAGTTGACTGAGGTGCAAATATATGACGAAATAAAAAATTTCAGGTTGCCACAGTATCATCCAGCCAGAACTCATCAGGCTGCAACAGAAACTAAAGTTAAAAAATATGGTCCAGATGAGCTGTTGCTTGGCTTTCTGATTGAGTTTGCTCGCTTAGGGGTGATTTATAAGGACCAAATTATAGAAGAGTTTTTTGAAGATGGCTTAAAAGCTATTTACAAGGCCTTTTTTGCTTATTATAATGGGCAGGACCCAGATTATCTGGTCAAGGATTTTATTGCCTCTTTACCTCCTGACTTAGCAGAAAAGGCATCGTTCATTTCTTTTTACATAAACGAAGTGTATGGAGAAATGGCTGAGAGTGCCGTAGAGGAGGAAATAAAAGGATTAATTTTATCCTTAAAAAGGACATATTTCGGTAATAAAAAGCGAGAATTACAGTTTAAATTAATACAGGCAGAAAAAGATGGTGATAAGGCTTTAAGGGAAAAACTCCTTTCTGAATTGCATCAACTTCATTCTGCTTAAACAGCCTTCATTTAAGTTTTTTCAATTTATGGCCAGAACTAAAAAGTTCATCGTACAACCTACTGACGATAAGCTAAATCAATTTCCACCTCAGGTGCGTGAGCTCGTCAAAAAGGGACGGGAGCATGGCTTTGTTACTCAACAAGAGTTACTTAAAGCTATGCCAAATGTGGAAGAAGATTTGATTTTGCTTGATGAAATTTATGCGTTGTTTTTTGACTTGGGCATTGAAATTGTTGATGCCAAGGATGCGTTAATGATGAAGCAGGAAGAAAAAGATGAAGAAGCGGCGGAAGTTGAACAAAAAATAAAGAAAGTTAATAAAACAGTTGAACTTCGTGAAATTGCTAATGATTCGATTCGCCTTTATTTATGCGAAATTGGAAAAGTGGCGCTTTTAACAGGAAAAGAAGAAATTGATTTGGCTAAGCGTATTAAAAAAGGTGATCAAACAGCAAAGCAACGTCTTGCTGAGGCTAATCTTCGCTTGGTAGTAAGTATTGCCAAAAAATATATTGGGCGTGGCCTTTCCTTTTTGGATTTAATTCAGGAAGGGAACATTGGTCTTTTCCGTGCGGTTGAAAAGTTTGATCCAGATCGTGGATTTAAGTTTTCAACATATGCAACTTGGTGGATTCGTCAGGCAATAACTCGCGCGATTGCAGACCAGGCTAGAACGATTCGTATTCCGGGGCACATGGTGGAAACAATCAATAGGCTTACTCATGCACAGCGCCGCTTGGTGCAGGAACTTGGACGTGAGCCACTTGTAGAAGAGTTGGCCGCTGAAATGGATATGGATGTTAAAAAGGTCCGTCACATTTTAAAGATTTCTCAGGACATTGTTTCTTTGGAAGCTCCGGTTGGTACAGAAGAAGATAGTAAACTGGGCGATTTTATTGAAGATGATGATGCTCTTTCTCCTTCTGAAGCTACAAATCGTCAGCTTATTAAAGAAAATATTCACGAGATGTTACAATATTTATCTCCTCGTGAACGTAAAATTATTGAAATGCGTTTTGGGCTTAAGGATGGCGTTGGTCATACTTTGGAAGAAGTTGGTCATGAATTCCGTGTTACTCGTGAACGCATTCGTCAGATTGAGGCAAAGGTTTTGCAGAAATTAAAAGAGCATCCAACTAGCGCTAAAATTAGACCTTAATGTTAATTAATTTGGCGCTCCAACTACTAATTACTAATTATTAATTACTAATTAAAAAATATGGCAGATATCACAACTACTCAGGCTCAAGATGAAAGTAAAATGATCTTGGTGACCAAAGATGGTTTAAAGAAGTTAAAGGAGGAGCTTAATTTTCTTAAGGATACCAAGCGTAAAGAGGTAGCAAATCGCATCAAGGAAGCTATTTCTTATGGTGATTTATCAGAAAATTCTGAATACGAGGAAGCTAAAAATGAGCAAGCTTTTGTGGAAGGTAGAATTATTGAATTAGAAGAAAAGGTTAAATATGCCAAGATTATCGAAGAAAATCATAGCAAGGTTGCTACTGTTCAACTTGGAACTTCAGTTGTATTAAAAAACTTGAGTAAGCGTGGTGCTACGGAAGAATACACAATTGTTGGTTCTACTGAGGCAGATCCTTTTAACCACAAAATTTCTAACGAATCTCCGGTTGGTCAGGCATTGCTAGACAAAAAAGTTGGAGAGAAGGTTAAAGTTCAGGTTCCAGCTGGCACAGTGGAATACGAAATTGTGAAGCTTGTATAATTTTACATGAGCAAAAAATACATTGGGTCCCTTATTTTAAAGTTGTTTTCGGGATTGGCCTTTATTGCAGTCAGTTTTATTGCACTTTTTTTTGCTTATGGGTATCAGTCTGATCTGACGTTCAAAAACATAAAAAAGACCAGCATTATTGATGTTAATGCTACTTATAAGAATACAAATTTATAT
Organism: uncultured Candidatus Peribacteria bacterium; assembly: GCA_964582265.1. Classification (GTDB taxonomy): domain Bacteria; phylum Patescibacteriota; class Gracilibacteria; order UBA1369; family UBA1369; genus JBAZYK01. Next base: position 12,158 of record CAZOQT010000001.1, on the reverse strand, counting down.
CTGGATGGGGTATTGCAGGCAACTGAACTTCCCTTTCAAATTAAGGGTGTTGTTCCAGGTACTTATAATTTGACTGTTAATAAGCCCAATTATTTGCCTTGGCAAAGGCAGTTATTAGTTAGAAATGATTTTGTAACAAGAGTTGATGATCTTCTTTTAATGCCGGAAGATATTAATTCAGCCATAAAAACAGTAAACAGTTTTAAAGCGGATAGCCAATTTTTTGAAGGAGAAAAGGGGATTGTGGTTTTAAGAAAGGCAAATATAGCTAGCGTGATCGGCTTTATGCCTGATGGGAGTTCAAGGCTTGATGACATAAGTCTAAGCTCAGATAAAATAACTGGTGTTCAGTTTTTTTCTCCTACAGAACTTATTGTTTTTTATGATAAAGATTTAATTCAAAGTTTTAACACTGATAGTGGTGAAACTTTTACTTTTAATTTGCCACCCAAGTATGGTCGTTTGACCTTGGATTACCGTCAAAGAAGGGCATTTTTTATGCTTGATGGTGGTTTATATGCTGTGCCTTTTGATAAATTGGGACAATTTGCAACGGCAAAAGATAGATTTGTTTATAGGATAATAAAAGAAGTTGACCAGTTTACGCTTGGAGAAAAAACAATAATATATTTAGAGGATTCAAAATTATATGTAGCGGATTATGATGGAGGCCGTATGCATTTAATCTCAATTCTTGGCAGTTATGATAATTTATCATTCAAAAAAGGTAGAAATTTTGATTTTTTAGTTTTGCGTAATAAAAATCAAAGAAAACTCTTTGCCACGGCTAATGGCACAGAATTTATTTCCCTTACCGATTATCTAAAAGGAGATATCTTTATAAGAGGTGATGATGTGTTGTTTTTGAATAGTCGAAATGAACTGCAATATTTTGATTCAAAATTGCAGAGAAGAATCTATATTAAACGTTTTGATAAGCCTATTAATGTGTTAGGTTTTTTTGCGGATGATGGTCATTTTGTGTTTCGTGATGAGCTTGGCAAATTACAGCTTGCTGATCTGTCATTAACTAATGTGTATCCATTGGAATTAAATAGTACGTCAAAAACTATTTTTTTAGGTAAGAATAATGCTTATTTTTTGAATGACAAAAAATTAAGCATGTTCACAATAAAGAGAGAAGCCTTCTTTGACCTTTAAAACTTACTTCTTGCGAGGTAAGTACTTATTTAACCGAATTTGTTCTTGGTGTTCTTTTTTTAAAACTGGGTATTCACGAATATAAATACGCACATTTTTAACAATAAGTACGCCTGCGGAAATAAATATTAGATAGTTAATAACACGCATAGAAACCAAAGGTATGTGAGCGTAACGACAAGCAATATAAATTAATTCAATAATAGCTATGGTTTGGAGTTGACCTGGAACTGTTCGGAAGCATTTCTTGAACATTTTATCTTCTTTCATTTTTTTAAGCACGATGCGTCCTGCTACTGAAGCAATAAGTAAAATTACGGCAAAGCCAACTAGGTACCACATGTAAGGGAAGGTACCAATTGGATTAACGGAAAATAAATATTCAAGCAGTTGCATGTTAATTAATAATTAATAATTAGTAATGTGTTTTTTAAAATTTTTGTGGCGGAGGTACCATACTACTCCGGCGGCCAAAATTGCAAGTAAACAGTATATTTGCGCTTCACGTAGGCCTATAATGTAATTTGCATCATCTCCTCTAAGAAATTCATCTAAAAAGCGTAGGAAGGCATAGGAAACAATTCCTATATAGGTAATTAAGCCCTCCTTTTTGCCAATTTCATGAAAATAAAGTTGAAATAGGATAATGCCTAAAAGTAGACAGTAAATTGCTGCGTATATTTGAATTGGATGTATTGGCACGCTATAACGTGAACTTTCAACAACCACTCCCCATGGTAAGTTTGTTTCTTTACCATAATTTCTTGTTCCGTCCAGAAATGAACCAATATTGCCAAATACAAAGCCGGCTAAAATGCTAATAATAATAATATCCATCCAGCGTATAAAATTTTCATTATTTTTGTAACAAAAATAAAACAGGGTAATAATTATTCCAATTAATCCACCCCATACTGATAATCCTTTGTCCCAAATAAATATTATTTCGCTTAAATGTTTAAGATAATAACTATAGTTTCTGATTACAAAAACGAGTCTGGAAAAAATCAGTCCACCTAAAAAGATAGCCAAGCTGTGTTCAGCAATGAAAGTTAGTTTTGGACGATCTTTTTGAATTAATTTATGTAAAATAAGCAAAGTTGCAAAAAAGCCAAGAGCCACAAATACCCAAAGAGCATAAATCGTAAATGGGCCAAATTGTAGCAGAATCGGGAACATCTGGATTAAAAGTTTAAGTAAATTAATAAAGAGCTGAAGATAAAAATAGGTACAATTACTATTGTTGCCAGCTCATTTTTACGGAAAAAATTAATTTTTGTGCTTAATGAAATATGAAAAAGAAATAATATGCTTAAAAAGTATTTAAGAAATAGCGATTGATAAGTGTTAATTGGCCCGGGCAAACTGATACCAAATTCTTTTTTGCTTATATATAAAGAAACAAAATAGTACATTAAGTAAAAGGCCAATAACCAGCCGCTAAAAGACAAGATTTCATCAGAGAATTTTTCGGATATGGTCTTGCCTACATGTGGTTTTTGGTTAGCTAATTTTTGAATATGCTTTAAGTCTTTTAGCTTATGTTTAAGGGCTTTACGGTCCTTCCACGTTTTTTCCAGATTTTCTTTTGTTTTGGCTTTTAATTCTTGATCTTTGGCAGATAAATATATACTTAAATATTCTTTTAATTGTATATTGGCACGTTTAATGTTATCGCGAATTTCTTTTATTTCTGGCGTATCTTCGCCAAATCCAATCAAAAAACTAATCCAAAAATTAATAAACTTGTCCAGGCCAGTGGCTTGATTGTTATTTATGATATGTTCTTCACGCCATTGTCGTAGTTTCTCGCTTAAATCAATTTGGCTAACCGTCTTTTTTTGATGCAATTGCATCATCATGCTTTTGGCCTCAAGTGCGATTTCTACCTTTTCTTTACGTTTTTGTTCCTGATGCAAAAATATTTCTTCTTCCTGCAAAAAATTAAGTAATTCTTCGCAGGATTTGCGTAGGTAGTCAAGATTTGTGCTGTTTTTGATGCGTAAAATTTTATCTACGGATTTGTGAATTTTTTCTTTTGTAATTGGTTTTAGGTCTTCCCCAAACAGATCCAGTAATTCGCTTACTTTATGTAAAACAAATTCGACCTGGCTTTGCAGTATTTTCTGTTTTTCGCTAAAAGCGGCAAAATCAAAATTCTCTTTATCAGTTTGTTTTTTTTGTTCAATTTCTTCCTTATCTATTCGATTTTGAAGCTCAAAAACTCCTTTTTGGCGCTCTAAAACCTTTTCTTCTTCACTAAGGTTAAGATCAACCAGATAATCAACTTCCAGTAAATATTCTTTAATAAGACGATTATATGCAGAATATCGATCTTCGGCTTGAATGGTTCCGGTAACTTTTTTTAAATTCTTGTCTGTTGCTGAAAATTCAAATTTGGGTAAATTAGAAGCATTAGCAGCTTCGTCTCCTTCTGCCATGGCTTCGATCGAAATTATGGAAAAGCCTAATTGATTAAGTTCAGCGCGGGCACTTTGTTCATCCGGAGCTCCAATAGTTCCACTAAGTTGTTTGTTTTCCGGATTTACTACTGTATAGCGATACTTTTGCATTATTGCTTATCGTTTTTTATGCTGGCTTCAATTAAACCTTTAAATAGTGGGTGTGGCTTATTTGGTCTAGATAAAAATTCAGGATGGAATTGGCAACCTACCATGTATGGATGGTTTTTTAATTCAACCATTTCCACAAGATTTCCTTCTGGGAAAACACCCGCCGTGATTAGTCCTGCTGCTTCAAGTTTTTCGCGGAACTCGTTGTTGTATTCATAACGATGGCGGTGTCTTTCTTGAATTTGTTTTTCAGCGTAAAGTTTGGCGATTTTGGTGCCTGCAACAACTTTGCATGGATATGCGCCAAGTCTTAGCGTTCCACCTTTGTCGCGCTCTTTATATTGTCCTGGTAAAAAGTGTATTACGTAGTATTCAGGTGTTAATTTGTTGTTTTCATCAAATTCTTCGGAAGTATACCTTTCATCTTTGTATAGGTGTCTCGCAAATTCAATGGTTTGAATCTGCATTCCCAGACAAATTCCAAAATAGGGGACTCGGTTTTCACGACAATATTTAGCGGTCATAATCATGCCCTCTATGCCGCGATTGCCAAAGCCGCCTGGAACAATCACTCCCGCGGCGCTTTTTAGCGCTTCCCAGGTTTTAGTGTCGTTCTTTTCTAGTTTTTCGGAATCGATCCAGACCAGGTCAAGATCACGTTTTTGGTGATAACATGCTATTTTTAAGGATTCGACTACGCTTAAATATGAATCATCCAGGCCGGTGTATTTTCCAACCAGGGCGATGGTGATTTTTTCACGTTTTGCTTTAATTTTATTATTTAATTCGATCCAATCCTTTAAATTCGGTTCAATTTTGCCAAGTTCCAATTTTTGACCGATGAGTTGGGCCAATTGACGTTCTTCAAATTTAAGTGGAACTTCATAAATTGAAGCTACCGTTGGGGCTGGAACTACACAGTTCTCATCTACATCACAAAATAGCGCGATTTTTTTAAGCAAATCTTGAGTAATCGGATGATCTGCTCTTGCTAAAATGAAATCCGGCTGAATACCTGTTGCTCTGAGTTCCCGCACTGAAGCCTGTGTCGGTTTGGTCTTTAGTTCTTTTGAACCGGCCAGATAAGGAAGTAAAGTTAGATGAATGAATAAGGTGTTTTTGTGCCCAAGTTCGTGTCTTAATTGACGAATTGATTCCAAATAGGGGAGTCCTTCAATGTCGCCAGTAGTCCCCCCAATTTCCACAAGAACGATATCGGCTCCGCTGCTTTTTCCTGCGTCTTTAATTCGCTTTTTAATGGCATTGGTAATGTGTGGAATAATCTGAATTGTTCCACCTAAATAGCTGCCTTTTCTTTCTTCACTAATTACATGTGAATAGATTTTACCTGTTGTAACCGAAGAAACTTCAGTTAAATTTTCACCAACAAAGCGTTCGTAATGACCTAGGTCTAGATCGGTTTCGCTGCCGTCCTGTAAAACGTAAACCTCCCCATGCTGAAATGGATTCATGGTCCCTGGATCCACGTTTAAATATGGATCCAACTTTTGTGTAAAGACCTTAAATCCAGAAGCTTTGAGGAGAGCACCGATCGAGGCACATGCAATGCCTTTTCCTAGTGACGAACATACTCCGCCAGTGACGAAGATGTATTTGGTCTCCTTCATAGTTTTTGATTTGGATTAATTTTCAAGTTCCAGTCCGACTTTTTTCTTCACCTCGGACATGGTTGCGGCGGCAACTTTTTTTGCTTTTAGCGCGCCTTTGTTCAAAACGCTATAAACATATCCTAAATCCTTACCAAGTTCAATTCTTTTTTTGCGATATGGGGCAAAATAATCGAGCAATTTTTGGAGCAGTAATTTTTTTGCGTCCCCATAACCAAAACCACCCTTTGTATATTTATCCCTTAGGGTTTTAATTTCGGCAGGTGTTGCAAAGTAAGAATAGAGTTTAAAAACTGCATCTTTTGATGGGTCTTTTGGTTCGTCTAAAGGTGTAGAATCGGTCTTTATACCCATAACCTGCTTTTTAAGCGTTGTTTCATCAGCAAAAAATTCAATTATGTTGCCATAACTCTTGCTCATTTTGTGTTCGCCGTCGGTTCCTATTATCGTTGCGACTTCTTCTGGAATATATGGTTCTGGGCGTTTAAAAACTTCTCCAAAGGTGTGATTAAACTTTTCGGCAATGTCTTGGGCGATTTCGATATGTTGTTTTTGATCTTTGCCGACTGGGACCAAATCTGGCTTGTATAAAAGAATATCTGCCGCCATTAAAATAGGGTAGGTAAAAAGACCGACAGATGATTCTTTTGTGCCTTTAGCCACTGCATCTTTGTAAGCGTGGGCGCGCTCCATTAAGCCCATGTGAGTGATGCAGTTGAAAATCCAGGCTAATTCGCTATGTTCGTAAACGTCACTCTGGCGGAAGAAAGTAGTTTTTTCTGGGTCCAGGCCTAAAGCCAAATAATCCAATGCCAAATTAATTGTGGATTGGTGTAACTTTTGAGCGTCTTTAACGGTGGTTAAAGCGTGTAAATCAGCAATAAAAATAAAAGATTCGTGGGTGTTTTGCATTTCTATGTGGTTTTTCATGGCCCCCAAATAGTTTCCTAAGTGTGGGTTCCCGCTGGCCTGAATACCGGAAAGAATGCGTTTTTTCATAGTTGTTCAATTGAAAATGACATTGGTAAATTCTGGCCAAGTATAACAGAAATCAATTGATGCTTTTAGATTAATGATGTTTTGATTTTTAAAGCGTATTGACTTTATATGTAAATATAGTATAATTCTGTTCACTAAATTTTTTGTTATATAAAATGTCTGAACAAGGCACAAAATATGGGCGGGATGGGTATGAAGTCATTGAAGGTGATAAAGTAGAAAGTGATGTTCGAGAATTAACCCCTCAAGAGGAATTGGCTCAAGCAATTTCTTTGCTTGAGGCTGAACAAAAATTATTATTAGAGGCTTTATTGAATGATGGTGGAGAAGAGGATGCTGTTCGGGGATTAATTCGTTCAGTTAAGGTACAAATGGGTGAAGTAGCTTATTTGTCTGATGTTGTTAGAGTCATGGGACATGAATTTGAGGGTGCCTTGAGTTAGACCGTAGAAAGGGGATCCACATCGATTTTAAGCGGGTTTTCTGCCTGGAATCTTTTTTTGAATGAAAACTTTGTGGAAGATGAATTTTTTAAATCTTTTATTGCCACGAATTTTTTAATTAGTTCTCTAGGATTTTGCCCGCTTATTAAAATATGCCAACGATATTTGTTGCGGAATTTTGTTATTAAAGCAGGATAAATCGAAATGTCGTTGCTTTTTTCTGCAGAGCCCACACCATTAGAAACCGGCGCATCTAGTACTTTTAATTTTTGATAAATTTCTTCAGCTTTTTTCTGAGCGGATTTACTGTCTTTTTCTGTAATTGTTAATTTAATCAGTTTGGAAAATGGGGGATAATTTAATTCCTTTCTAAGGGCTATTTCCAGATTGTAAAAGCCAAGATAATCGTGTTCTGCTGCTTTTTTTATGACATAGTTATTGGGCAAATATGTTTGAATCACAACTTCTCCTTGATTTGATTCACGTCCAGCGCGGCCTGCAACTTGAGTAATTAGCTGGAAAGTCCTTTCTGCACTGCGAAAACTTGGTATTGTTAGGCTTAAATCTGCCAAGACTATTCCAACCAAATTTACCTTTGGTAAATGCAGTCCAAGTGCAATCATTTGAGTTCCGACAAGAATATCAGCTTCGTGATTTTTAAATGAATTGTATACTTTTTTAAAACTATCACGTTGTTTTACTGTATCCCGATCTGCTCTAATTACTTTGGCGAGTGGAAACATTTTATTGATTTCATCTTCTACTCTTTGTGTACCAAGGCCAATGTATTTGATGTAGGCACTGCTACATTTTGGGCAGAGTTTGGGAACAGAGCCAATTTTGCCACAATGATGGCAGATCAGCCTATCTGCGGGGTATATGCTGTTTTCAACAGTTATTTTTTGATGATAGGTCATGGAGGTTTCACAGTCATCGCATTTAACTACATATCCACAGGTGCGGCAGATTACGGCTGAAGCAGCGCCACGCCTATTTAAAAACAAAATTGCCTGCTCTTTTTGGTGCAGCTTTTGAGTTAATTTTTCTTGAAGTGGTTCGCTAAAAATTGAAAAATTTTTCTTTTTTAGCTCTTCTCGTAAATCAACAATTGTAGTTTTTGGCAGTGTGCTGCCGAATTCTTTAGTGGCGCGTTCGTGCAATTCCAAAAGCTCAAATTCGCCATTTTGGGCGCGAAAATAACTTTCAAGAGAAGGTGTGGCACTTCCTGCAAGTATTTTTATATTTAGCATCTCAGCCATTTTTATGGCTACATCTAGAGCATTGTAGTGGGGGGCCTGGTCCTGCTTATAACTTCCATCATGTTCTTCATCCATTAGAATGTAACCAAGATTTTTGAATGGTGCAAAGAGCGCGGAGCGCGAACCAATGACTATTTTGGCTTCTTCTTTGTGAATGCTTTGCCAGGCTTTTTCTTTTTCTTTGGCGGTGATCTGGCTGTGAATTACGACTACTTTGTGCCTAAAGTGCTGTTTAAACCGCTGAACTGTTTGTGCAGTTAAGGAAATTTCTGGAATAAGCATTAGCACCTGTTTGCCCAGATGAACCTGTTGATCCGCAATGTGTAAATAAATTTCGGTTTTACCTGATCCTGTAATGCCGTGCAGTAATGCCACATTTTTTTTACTGTCTTGAATTTGTGCCAAGACCTTTTTTTGATCCTGGTTTAGTTCGTGGGTTTTTATAGTTTGAAATTCGTCCTCAGCTAAAAAATCCGGGGCCAAAATTTTCTTTTTTTTAATAAAAGGAACTGGTAAAAATAGCTTTAAGGCTTTGTAATAGGGGCAAAAATAGTAATCAGAAATCCATTTTAATAGTTCCAATTGTGTAGTCTCTAAATGTGGCGCGTGTTCAATAATCCCTAAAATTTCTTTGGTTTTGTATTCAGGAGCCTTGTTATGCACACTAAAAATTACGCCTTTCATTTTCTTTTTGCGTAATTCAATTTCCACGACCTGTCCAATTTTGGCTTTGATTGTGGGAGGGATTTGATAAGTCAGAGTGGCTTTATCGTTGCCGATTTTTTGCGTGAAAAGGATTTCAGCGAACACGATTTAATCAGAAATTAGGAATTAGAAATGTGTTTTTTTACTTTTATTATTTCCTGTTTTTAGCGTCATGGATGGCTTTATTTAGCTCGTCGCAAACTTTTTCCGGGTCTAAACCGTGTAATGAAACACCTTCTTCAATGCTTTCAAATGTTGAAGCGTAGCAGCCAATACAATGTATGCCAAAGCTCTGCAAAACAGGAAAGGTTTCTGGAAAAGCAAGTACTACATCGCCAATAATCATGTCTGGTGTGATTTGAATAAGCTCACCTGGTTGAAACGTAATTTCTTCGATCTGGATAGGTGCTTTATGTTTTTTGATAGCCGTTTTTTGGGACTTGTTTGGCTTTCTTTTTTTATTTTTTATAGCTTTCTCCATACTTGACCTATCTGTATTATTATGATATAAATATATCCTTTTTCAAATTCAAATGGGCAATAAACACCATACATCAAAGCAAAAATCTTTTAAAGCAGAAGACAGAGGCATGCTTAGCCTATTGGCTTTCTTGAGCCAATCCACTACAAAAGATCTGCGTAACCGAATGGGTCTTGAAGAGCCTAGAAATGAATTGGTCTGGTTTAAGTTTTTGGAGGTGCTGCAACAAGCCGCAAATTTTGGATTAATGGAAGGTTCATTTAAAAGCAGCGTGCGCACTTTAAATGTACTTTTTACTGCAGCAAGACGTTCACAAAAGTTGTAATTTTTGGTGCGCCAAGGGGGGATCGAACCCTCAACCTTCGGTTCCGAAGACCGACGCTCTATCCAGTTGAGCTATTGGCGCAAAGTATGGCGGACCCATTATAACCATTTTTAAAAAAAAGTCCTCTCCTTTTTAGGTGAGAGGACTTAGATTGATATTCTTTTATAAGACGCTATTTAGGATCGTCTTATTTCTTTTTGCCCCCTTGAAGCTTCTTTTTAGCATCGTAAAGATTCCAGTCAACCAGGATTGGAGTAGCAATAAAGATTGAAGAGTATGTACCAGCGACTATACCTACAATTAATGTTAGTACAAAGAAGCGGATACTTTCTGCTCCAAATAAAGCTAAAGCCAACAAAGTCAAGAATACAGCCAGTGAAGTATTTATGGAGCGGGCGATTGTTTCGTTTACAGCTTGGTTAGCAACATCTTCAAAGGATTCATCACGCTTTTGGTATTTAAGTTTCTCACGAATACGATCGAATACCACAATAGTGTCATGAACAGAGAAGCCAAGTACTGTCAGCATGGCAGTAATAAAGAGTGCGTCGATTTCAACTCCAAATAAAACTCCAAAGTATACATAAACTCCAAGCATGATACCTAAATCGTGTAACAAGGCCACGATTGCTGCTGTACCAAACTTCCATTTACCAATATGGCGTGGAATTCGGCGGAATGCAAAGGCGATGTAAATAATAATCATAACGCTGGCTACAATTACTGCAATTACTGCTTTGTAGCGTAAGCTTTCGCCAACAACTGGGCCTACTGTATTAAAGTGTACTAATTCAATTTCACCAAGACGGTTTTGCAGTTCAACAATTAATTTATCGTATTGGTCAGAAGTGATATTCTTTGTCTTAATAATAAAGTCACCCTGTCCTGGCACAATGTGTGGTTTTCCCAAGTCGATCTTGCCTTCTGCGTCAGTTAAAGTTGGTTGATTTGGATTGTTATTAGGTGCTGCGACAACTTTTTGATTTAATGAGTTTGCACTTTCTTCTAGTGCTTTTTCGATTTTGGCCATTTGCTCCATCTGTTCGCCTTGGAGGTTCTTAAATTTAAGTTCCATTAAAGTTCCACCAGTGAAATCAAGACCAAGTTTAAGGCCAAAGACTGGTAAACCGATCAAGGCAGCAATTAGTAATGCTCCGGAAATAATGTAAGAAAGTTTACGTTTTTGAACGATTGGCCAGAGTTTTTTATCTGCGCGTTTTGGTGCTCCGAACAACCACAGATTATTTGCAAGTCTTGTCTTTGTTAATGCTGTAATGAATGTTTTGCTGATAGTGATTGCCGTGAACATGGATACCAAAATACCTGCGGCCAAGTTGAAGGCAAAACCCTGAATAATTGATGATCCAAAGTAAAATAGAATTCCGCAAGTAATTAAAGAAGAGAAGTTTGAATCACGGATACTGCTCCATGCGCGGTCAAAACCAATATCAATTGCGGCGCTTAGTGGTCTGCCATCTCTTAATTCCTCTTTCACTCTTTCAAAAATCAAGATGTTGGCATCTACGGCCATACCAATCGAAAGGATTACGCCTGCAATACCTGCCAGTGTCATAACGATTGGAGTGGAAAGTAGGAAGCTAAGCAAGAATAGAATAAAGCATGTAAGTATCAATGAAATGGCTTTTTCTGGACCTGAATCTTTGGAATTAATGATGCGGGTAATCAAATATACAAACACCAGTATTGAGGTTCCCAATGCCCAAATTGGAGGTAATGCTACTTTGATTAAAAAGAGCATGATGAGTGAGTAGATTGCTAGAGCTATTACTGCCAGCACACCAGGCAAGCGATAGTAAACAATCATGAAAATCGCCACTAAAATAAAACCAATTAAACCTGCCCATAAGCTTTTTGTTAAAGCGTCTTGGCCAAGGCTGGCGCCAATTGTGTTTTGCCCAACCAATATAATTGGTGCAGGGATAGCGCCTGTATTCAAATCACGTGCCAAGTTGTTTGCTTCTTCGAGTGAGAAATTACCACTAATTTGAGCTCTTCCTCCTGAAATTTTTTCATTTACGCGTGGTGGTGGATTTTGAACCCGTTTGCCTCCAACAAAGATTGCTAGTGGTTGGCCTACGTTTCTTTCTGTGATTTGTTCAAATAATTTTGCGCCATCTTCATTAAATTGAATAGTCACGTATGGTTGGCTGTATTGAGTAAATTCAACATCAGCGTGTACAAATTGTTGTCCTGTTAAACCTGTATCTTGCCATTCGTCCGCAGCAGCATTATAGAAAACTGTTTGAAATTTAACCTGTGGTTCAGTCTTGGTTTCTTTGCTGGCAGCTTTAATTTCTACACCTTTAATAATGTGGAAACCGAATTCAGTTTCTGTAACAGGGGATATATCGCCATTTTTCTTTAATGCAAGAGCAGCATCTTGAAATGGTTTTACATATCCATCGTCTTTACCATTTACGGGTGTTGGGAGTAAGCCACCTTGGTCTTTATCGGCGGTATCATTTGAATACTGTTTAGCTAAATTTTCAAAATTTTCGCCTTTTTGTGCTTTTGCTAGTAATTCTTCTGCAAATTTTTTGGCTTCTTCTTTAGAACGAGTTAC